>JAJTBC010000297.1 GCA_021287085.1 Bacillota bacterium
TTGCAGGAGCGCGACGCCATCTATGAGAAGGCGGAGATGAGCGATGAGGACGGCATGCGCGTGGCCGAACTGGAAGGCATCGTGGCCGATGAAGACGGCTACACCGCCGAAAGCGACGCCGCCACGCTGCTGGATGGCCTGGATATTCCTGAAGCCTTGCACGAACGCAAGATGAAGGAATTGCAGGGCGGCCAGAAGGTGCGCGTGCTGCTGGCGCAGGCGCTCTTCGGTCAGCCTGAGGCGCTGCTGCTGGACGAACCCACCAACCATCTGGATCTGGATTCCATCCATTGGCTGGAGAACTTCCTGAACCGCTACAACGGCTCTGTCATCGTCATCAGCCACGATCGCCATTTCCTCAACGGCGTCTGCACCCACATCGCCGATATCGATTACCAGACCATCATTCAGTACACCGGCGGCTACGACGACATGGTGCTGCAGAAAACCCAGATCCGCAGCCGCCTGGAAGCCGAGAACGCGCAAAGAGAAAAGAAGATCGCCCAGCTCAACGAATTCATTCAGCGCTTCGCGGCGGGCACGCGGTCGAGCCAAGTGAATTCCCGCCGCAAGGAAGTGGAGCGCCTCGCGCCCGGCGAACTGGCCCGCAGCAACATCGCGCGACCCTACATCAAGTTCGATCAGAAGCGCCCCAGCGGCCGCCACGCCCTGGAATTCCAGAACGTCTCCATGGGCTACGACGTGGACGGCCAACGCCTGGAAGTGATTCGCAACTTCACCGCCAACGTGGCGCGAGGCGAAAAGATCGCCATCATGGGCCGCAATGGCGCGGGCAAATCCACGCTGATCAAGGCCCTGCTGGCCAATGCGCCCCAGGTGACCGAGGCCGATCGCGCCATCGATTCCGGCGAGGTGAAGTGGGGCCACGAAGCCAACGTGGGCTACTTCGCCCAGGATTTTCGCCAGTCCATTCCCGATAACTGGACCTTGGTGGATTGGCTGCGGCAGTTCGATCCCGATGCGCTCATCGAGGAACTGCGCGGCGTCCTGGGCCAGATGCTCTTCCGCGGCGAAGAAGGCATGAAGAAGACCGAAGTGCTTTCCGGCGGCGAGGCCTGCCGCCTAATGTTCTCCAAGCTCATGCTTCAGAAACCCAACATCCTGGTGCTGGACGAACCCACCAACCATCTGGATCTCGAAGCCGTCATCGCCCTCAACACCGCCCTGCAGAACTACGAAGGCACCGTGCTGCTGGTGACCCACGACGAAGACCTTATCGACGAAGTGGCCACCCGCATCTGGCATTTCGACGAAAAAGGCATCCACGATTTCCAAGGCCCCTACGCTGAATACCTCGCGAAGATGGCCTAGTACCGCACGCCATGCCAGAATCAGAACGTCCACAGGTCCCGTAGCTCAGGTGGATAGAGCGTCCGCCTCCTAAGCGGAAGGTCGCGCGTTCGAGTCGCGCCGGGACCACCAAGAAGGCCGCCTCGCGGCCTTTTTTGCTGGCACCGGTTCCTCGGCCCTGGGAGACTGGGAACAGGAGGAACCTTCCATGACAACGATGCGATGGATGACGGGAATGAGCGTGGTGGCCCTGGTGGCGGCCCTTTCAGCATGCAACAAGCAGGACAGCAAACCCCTGACCATGCCTTCCATGCCGGCTGACTCCAATCATGCGGGCGTCAATCCTCAGGGCATGGGGGAAGGCATGGGCATGGCCCACGGCGGAGCCCGCAAGGAAAGCCAGGTCGTGGTGCCTGAGGCCGTGAAGGCCCAGTGGAAATCCGCGCGCATCGCCGTGGTGGACCGCGCCACCGGCAAGGAAAACGTCCAGGTGGTGCCCTTCGGCACCGACAAGGCCCTGCCGGGCACGAACCTGACCATCCGCCTCGAAAATCCCTTGCCCGATTTCTCCATGGGCGATGGCGTGATCACCACCAAATCCGAGAAGCTGGAAAACCCTGCCCTGCAGCTGCGAGTTTCCGAGGATGGCAAGGAAGTGTTCAAGGGCTGGCTCTTCGCCAAGTTCCCCGACACCCACGCCTTCAATCACCCCAAGGTGGGGCTGAAGCTGGTGGAGTTCGTGCACTGATCGCGAATTCCCGCCCTTACGCCTCCTGCGCTTCGGGATCCTGCACCAACTGCCCGAAGCTGCGGATCATGGCGCCGCAAAGATAGAGAACGCCCAGGAGGCGAAAGGCCTCCTGGCTGGGGAAGGCCTGGGTAGCGCGGGCTTCGCGCAGGCCTTCGTAAGCAGCTTCCAGGTGCTGACCCGTTTGCTGAAGGTTTTCCACGCGGGCTTCAAAGATGTCAGGGGATTCTTCCAGGGCGCGACCTGCTTCGCGGAGCGCGTGCGCCAGAGCCGTGAGCTCGGCCTGAAGAAGCCCATGCACCCGGTCCTCGGCGGCCTGACGCTGGATGTCCCGCAAGGCGGCGCAATGATCCACCAATCGATGAATCTCCTCCGCCTGACGCCGCAAATGGCGACGCGAAAGAGCGGCCTCCTCGGCATCGTCGTTCACGTCGCGCAGCAGTTCGGGGTAGTCCATGCGGGCTCGCTGGAGATCGGCCAGCAGGGCCTCGCCACCGAATACGCCGCGCTCCACATAGGCTTCCACCAGGGCGGCAGCCAGGCGGCTCGCACGGGCCAGATCCTTGGCGAGGAGGCCCTGCAGCTTGGTGGAGGTGCGCTCAGGCCACAGGAATCCGTCGATGAGCAACGTCACGGCGCACCCCAGCAGCACGTTTTCGGTGCGGGCCAGGGCCAGGGTGAAGGTGGCGTCGAGGCCATGGGAATCCATCACGGCGCTCACGGGAAAGAGGGTGCTGAGGGCCGCCAGCTTCATGGCGTTCTTGAGGCCCAAGGCCTGGCAAAGCAGGATGGAAAGAGGCACGGCCAGGGAGGCGGCCAGAAGGGTATGGCCCGCCAAGGCCACCGCTCCGAAACCCACGATCAGCCCCACCAAGGTGCCGCTCACCCGCGCCCGAATGGCCGCGAAACTGCCGCCCGGCGTGCCGGTGGACACCACGATGGCCGAAATGCCCGCCCAGTAGAAGGCATGCAGCCCCAGCAAACGGCCCAGCAGCATGGATAGCAATGCCACCAAGGTGAGCCGAATGCCCATCCATACGTCCAGCCTGGACACGCCCCGCATGATTTTCAGCCGTGTGCTGCGGTACATCGAAACCCCTTCCACCTGACCCATCCTATCGGCTCGTCCTTCCAACCCGTCCAAGGTCTCCCTACGCCCTGAGGGGCGACCGGTGCCTTGCCCTTTGCTTCCTGGCTGTGACCATCTCCACAAGCGCCGAAAAGTGCCTTGACCCGAGAAAACAGCTATTCGATCATTTTGTATCGAGTGATCGAAGGAGTGA
>JAJTBC010000310.1 GCA_021287085.1 Bacillota bacterium
CAATCAGGAGCTGGATAGCCTATGAAACCCATCGTCGTCGGCACGCGAGGCTCCGAACTGGCGGTGCGTCAAGCGGAATCCATGGTGCAGTACCTCATCGACCAGGGTCTCGAAGTGACCTGGAAGCGCTTCACCACCTCCGGCGACGCCTGGCTGGCCGGACCGCTCGACAAGCAAGTAGGCACGGGCTTCTTTACCAAGGAGCTGGAGGATTCCCTGGAGGCCCGCGAAGCGGATCTCCTCATTCATTCCTTCAAGGATGTGGCGCTGGAGCGTCCCGCAGGAGTGATCCAGGCCTGCGTTCCCCTCCGCGAGAATCCCGAAGACTGGCTGGTGATGCGGCCGGACGCGCCCTCCCATCCCGTCATCGGCACCAGTTCCGAACGGCGGCGGCGCTTTCTGGAAAAGGCCCTGCCCCACGCCTCCTTCACCTGGATTCGCGGCAACGTGCCCACGCGCCTGCAGCGCGTGCGGGATGGCCTGCTGCGGGACGAGCCCCTTCACGGCACCGTGCTGGCGGCGGCGGGCCTGGAGCGCCTGGGCCTCGATCTTTCGGGCTTGGAAGTGCGTCCCCTGCGCGCCGACGAACTGCTGCCCGCTCCCGCCCAAGGCGCACTGCTGGCGGAAACCCGCGAGGATCGCAGGGATATCGTCGAGGCCCTGAAGGGCTTCCATGACGCCGCCACCGCACGCTGCGCCCGCCTGGAGCGCCTGGTGCTGGCCGGCATCGGCGGCGGTTGCCAGCAGCCCCTGGGCGCCCATGCGCTGCTGCTGCCCAATGGCGATGTGCGCCTCCGCGCTGCCTTCGCAGGCGAGGACGGTTTACGTTGGGCCGAAGCCGAGGGTGAAGATGAAATTCAGGTCGTCAAGGAAGTCGTGAAGGGGCTGGGCTGGTGAAACGCCTGGGCTTGGCGCGGCATCCCCACGAATCCCTGGGCCGCGCCGTGCAACGAGCGCACTGGGAGCCGGTGTTTTGGGCCGTCACGGAGATGCGGCCCACCCATCAGCCGATGCCCGTCATAAATCCCCTGGCCGCCATCGTGCTGAGCCCCGCAGGGGCGCGAATGGCGCAGCTTCCCGAGGATCTGCTGTGCTTCGCCACGGGCGAAGCCACGGCAAAAGCGCTGGGCCCTCGGCCCGTGATCCTCAGTTCCGAACCCAGGGCCGAAGGCCTGTGGGAGCGGCTGCAGGCGCATTTCCCCCAGGGCGGCGATTTCCTGCTCATTCGCGGCGAACGCAGTCGCGGCCATCTGGAAGCGGTGGCCCAAGGCACCGCCTGGCGGCTGCATCCCTGGATCACCCATCAGGAAGCCCCGCTGAATCCCACGCCGCCGCGCCCTGCCATGGACGCCGTGCTGGCCCTCAGCCCCCTGCAAGCGGAAGTGCTGGCGCCCCTTTGCGGCGATGTGCGGCGGTTCGCCTGGGGCGAGCGCGCGGGCGGGGCCTTCGAGCGCATGGGCGCGCCGGCCCACGGGGTCTGCGAATCCACGGTCGAAGCTCTGGAGCGTATGCTGGAAGAGTCGATTCATTCCTGAGGAGGAGTCCATGTTCATCCGTCCCCGCCGCCTCCGCCGCACCCAGGCCATCCGCGATCTCATCGCCGAAACCGATCTGCGGGCCCGCCATCTCATTCAGCCCTATTTCGTCCAGAACGCCGAAGGCGTGTCCGACATCGGCGCCCTTCCCGGCATCGCGCGCACGGGCATCACCGCCACGGTCAAGCAGGTGGAAGCCGATCTCAAGCTGGGCCTCAAGAGCGTGCTGCTCTTCGGCGTGCCCGATGAAAAAAGCCCCCTGGCGGAACACAGCCACGATCCCCACGGCGTGGTGCCCAAGGCCGTCACGGCGCTGAAGAAGGCCTTCGGAGACGATCTCATCGTGATGACGGACGTGTGCCTCTGCGCCTACACCGATCACGGCCACTGCGGCATCGTGAAGGACGGCTACGTGGCCAACGACGAAAGCGTGGCGATCCTGGCGGAAATGGCACTGGTGCACGCCCAGGCCGGGGCCGATATCGTGGCCCCCAGCGACATGATGGACGGTCGCATCGCCGCCATGCGCAGCCGCATGGACGACGAAGGCTTCAGCCATGTGGGCATCCTCAGCTACGCCATCAAGCACAGCGGCGCGTACTACGGGCCTTTCCGGGAAGCCGCCGACAGCGCGCCCAAATTCGGCGACCGCCGCAGCTACCAGATGGATCCCCGAAACGCCCGCGAAGGCCTGAAGGACGCCCTGCTCGATATCGAAGAAGGCGCCGACATCCTCATGGTCAAGCCCGGCATCCACAACCTCGATCTCATCTGGCGCCTGCGCGAAGCCTGCCTGCTGCCCATCTGCAGCTACCACGTCTCCAGCGAATTCAGCGCCGTGAAGGCGGGCGAAAAACTGGGCTGGATCAATGGCGA
>JAJTBC010000321.1 GCA_021287085.1 Bacillota bacterium
AAGGACCACCTCCCGAAGATTGCCCCATGACCTGGAGGGGCGCTGCCTTGGCCTTTCTGGGCTGGTTCGTGGCCCTGCGCTTTTCCGGCACGGCGGCGGCGATCATCTTCAAGGTGCTGCCCTTGCCCAAAGCCCTGGCCCTGCCCCTGGCCCTCGGCATCCACATGGCCGTGGGCGCACTGCTGCTGCTGAAAGCGCGAGGACAAGGTCTGCGGGAAACCTGGCGCGCCATGACGCCGGGCCCCTGGTGGAAGGCCCTGGGGTGGACCTTGGTTTTTCTGAGCGTGGCCCTCGTTGGCGTGTTGACGGTGGGCTGGATCACCCAGCCCTTCCTCCGCCACACGACGCCTCCCCAGCAGGAACTGTGGGATCTGGTGTCGGGCGAGCATGGCGGAGCTTCCGTGGTGGCGCTTTTCGTTTCCATGGCCGTGATGGCGCCTCTTTTCGAAGAATGGATGTTCCGAGGCGCGCTGCTGCCGTGGCTGGGACACCGCCTGCAGCCGCGCGCCCCCAGGGCCGCCTGGCCCCTGGCCATCGTCCTTTCCGGCCTTCTCTTCGGCCTCATGCATCTCCAGCCCGCGGCCCTGCCGACCCTTTGCACCCTGGGCATGGTGCTGGGCTGGGCCTTGCTGCGCACCCGCACCTTGTGGACCGCCGTGATCCTCCACGCCCTCTGGAATGGAAGCGTGTTCCTGTTCATACGGATGCTGGCCTAGGAAACGCCCACGATGACCGGCGGCGGAGCGGAAATCAGTTCTGCGGGATGTACGACCGGAGGATGTCCAGCAGCCACATCACCAGGGGCCCGAAGATCACCACGAGGATGATCCACTTCACGAGGGTCTTGGGGTTCAGGCCCGCTTCGGGCGGAGGCGGCATGGGCGCCGTGGCGCGCACGGGCGTGGGACGCAGATTGGTGGCGGTGGTTTGGCCTGCTTCCAGTTCGATGCGCATGGGCGCGGGAGGCTGGGGCAGCAGGGGCCGCGGACGGCTGCTGGAGCCTCCTCCGATGAAGGAATCCGTGTCCTGGCCCGGTGCGCGGGGCCGCACGCGCTTGAGAGGGACGATGTCACCGGAGCGATCGTCGTGGCTGAAGCGGGCTTCCACGCGCTGCCGCGTGGCGGCGTCCAGGGGCCACAAGGCCACCAGCGCCATGAGGAACTCCACCAGCGTGAGGTAGCGATCGTCTGGATGCGGGGCCATGGCCTTGCGGAACACGTTGGCCACATCCCCCGACATGCCGGTGGGAATCTCGATGGGCTCGTTGAGCACGTGGGCAATGACCGCCGCCACGTTATCGCCGGGATGGGGCAATTGGCCCGTCATCAGTTCGAAGGCCGTGACCCCAAAGGCGAAGCGGTCGGAGCTGGGAGTGGGATCCGCGCCCCGCAGCAGTTCCGGCGCGCTGTACGCCGGACTGCCCAGGAACTCGCCCTGGCCCGTGAGGCGCGGCGCCATGGTCTTGGCGATGCCGAAATCCATGAGCTTCACGCGCCCTTCTTCGCCGATGAGGATGTTGTCGGGCTTCACGTCCCGATGGATGATGGCGTGGCGATGGGCCGAGCGCAGCGCGCGCATGGCCTGGATCAGGATGCCCAGACGGGTTTCGGCGTCGAGGGTGCCTTCGCGGATGTAACGGCCCAGGCTATGGCCCTCCACGTATTCCATGGCGAGGAAGGGTCCGAAACCCGCCTCTTCGCCCACGTCGTAGATGGTCACGATGTTGGGATGGTTCAACTGCGCCGAGATCTCCGCCTCGCGCTTGAAGCGCTCCAGGGCCAGGCCCCATTCGTCGCCCAGGGCGCGCACCACCTTGATGGCGAGGCGGCGCTTGAGCATGGGATCTTCCGCCAGATACACCGAACCCATCGCCCCCTGTCCGAGGAGACGTTGGATCTGGTAGCGACCAATGGTTCGTGGGTGATCCGCCATGGTGCTTCAATGATAGAACGCTAGAATCGGTTTTGCCCAAAACCCAGTTCTCACTGGGTGAATCGTTTTCCCAAGGAGCCCCATGGCCGCGCTCATCGAAGCCATCAACGTAAAACGCAAGATGTTCTTCCAGTTCGAAGACACCCCGTACCACTGCCTGGACGTGGAAATCTCCACCCCCACCGCGCGCGGTGGCCAGACCCTGGTGCGCCTCAAGATGCGCAACCTCATTACCCGCGCCGTATTCGACAAGACCTTCAAGGCTGGCGACAAGTTCAGCGAGCCCGATCTCGCCATGGTGCCCGCCAGCTACCTCTATAGCGACGCCGACGGCTCCCACTTCATGGATCAGGAGAGCTTTGAGACCCACACCCTCAACGAGGAAATGATGGGCGACGCCCTGGAGTTCCTGGTGGAAGGCCAGATCATCCAGATCCAGAAATTCAACGGCCACCCCATCGGTCTGCAGCTTCCCACCCATGTGGAACTGGCCGTGAGCTACACCGAGCCTGGCGCCAGGGGCGACACGGCCAGCGGCAACGTCACCAAGCCCGCCAAGCTGGAAACCGGCCTGGAGATCCGCGTGCCCCTCTTCATCAAGGAAGGGGAAAAAGTCAAAGTCTCCACCGAAACCAGGGAATTCGCAGGACGCGCGTGAGGTTCCGCATGCTCGGAGGGAAAGCCATTCCGTGCCTCCGCGATGAATCGCGTTCATCGGCCTTCCCATGAAAAAATTTCGCCTGGGCCAAAGCCGCGAGGCCCATGATCTGGACCGCTCCGATGCCTATCGGCGGGAAGGGCGCGCCCAGAGCAAGCGGCGGCAGCAGCGGGCGGAGCGGCTTCAACCGGAGGTGGAAGCCCACGATGGCGACGCCCTCCTGCGCCTGCCGGACGACGAGCCCTGGAGGCATCTGCCGGAAGCCACGCTGGTCCAGCGCCACAGCCAATGGGTGGATCTGGAGCGGGAGGATCGCAGCGCCCTGCGGGCCACCCTTTCGGGCAAGCTCAAGGGCGTGCGCATGGTGGTGGGCGACCGTGTGCGCTATCA
>JAJTBC010000028.1 GCA_021287085.1 Bacillota bacterium
GCGAGACCGTGATCTTCCACGAAGGGGACGAAGGCAATGGTCTTTATGTGCTGACCCGGGGGGCCGTGCGCATTTCCAAGCACAGTGCGGGCGGGGAAGAAGCCCTCACCATCCTGGAGCCTTTCGCCTTCTTCGGTGAAATGGCCCTCATCGACGCTGCGCCGAGAGCCGCCGATGCCATCGCCCACGGTGACACCGAGCTGTTTTTCCTGCCCCTTTCCGATCTGCGCTTCCTTTTCGAGGCCCGCCCTTCCCTGGCCCTGAAGATCCTCTTCGCCCTCAGCGCCACCTTGGCCCAGCGCCTGCGGGAAACCAACGAACGCTACATGAGCCTTTTCACCCTTGCCCAATGGGGAACGTCCCAAAACGGACTCATTCCCCTGTCCTGAACCCGGCCCCAGCGGCCTTTCCCTGTGAGGAATCCATGTCCGATCTCGTTCGACACATCACCGACGCCGAATTCCAGGCCACCGTCGCCACCGGCGTGACCCTGGTGGATTTCTGGGCGCCCTGGTGTGGCCCCTGCAAGATGATCGCCCCCGTTCTCGATGAAATCGCCGGAGAACTCCAGGGCAAAGCCAAGATCGTGAAGATCAACGTGGACGACAACCCCATGGTCGCAGGCCAGTTCGGCGTCATGTCCATCCCTACCCTGCTGCTCTTCAAGGATGGCAAGAAGGTGGACCAGAAGGTAGGCGCCCTGCCCAAGCCCGCCCTCAAGGCTTTTATCGAAGCCGCGCTGTAACTCTTTTTGCACCAAAAAAGCGCCGGAGGATTTCCTCCGGCGCTTTTTTGGTGTTGCTTCACCGATCCTTGCGCCTCGACTACGCCATACAAGAAGCGCTCCACGCCTTTGAAGCAGGCCGAGCCATTGGTCCCCAGGGCCGCTTTCATGCTATGTTTCCGCCATGGTCCGGCCTCGCATTCTCGTGACTCTTAGCTGCCTTTTGCTGCTGGGCTGCGCTTCGGAAGATCCGCGGCTGCCCCAGTCCCTGCTGGACGAGGCGCGCACCCTCAGCACCGAGGGCAAGACGCTGGAGGCTCGCAGCCTGCTGGAGCGATTGGCTCAGCAATACCCGGAAACGGAACCGGGCAAGCGGGCGCGGCAGGATCTGGTCATCATCGAAATGACACTCAAGCAGGAAATGCAAGAAAAGCAGCGGCTCGTGCGGGCGAGCATGCGGCGCATCATGGATGCGCTCACGCGCTACCACAGTAAACGCGGCGAATACCCGTGGACCCTGCAAGCCCTGGTGCCCGAATACCTGGATCTCGTGCCGGAAACGCCCTGGGGCCACCCCTTTCTGTACCGCCCCTACGTGCCCGTGCTGATGGAGGAATCCAAGGATCGACGGGGCCATGTGACTCAGCGCATCTATTCCAAGCTCGACGCCTATCACTTGGTCTGCCTGGGCTCCGATCTCCAGCCCGGCGGCGACCAGTTGGCCCAGGACACCCTGGCTGCCAATGGCGAGTTCCTGAAGGATGCGGCGCTTCCCTCGATTCCCCTTCCGCAGCCCGTGCGGTAGGGATGGCTCCAGTTTTAACGAGATAATTTGCGTTTTACAACATAGCTAAATAACCATTCAGGCCCACGAATGGTTTGCGGGATGGAAAACATTTGTTATTGTGAACGATTCCAAAAACGCTCCGACCCCTCGGAGCCGAATCCAGGAGTCGTCAGTCTATGTCCATCCGCATCCTCCGCTCTCTTCCCCCCGCCCTGGCGCTGCTGCTAGTGGCCGGCGCCACTTCCGAGCTTCGGGCCTCGGGCTTCCAGCTCCGGGAACAGAGCCCCGCCTCCCAGGGCAACGCCTTCGCCGGTGTGACGGCCAAGGGCTTCGATATCAGCGCCATGTTCTTCAATCCCGCCACCATGGCCCAGTTCAAGGATTCCCAGGTGGTGGTGGGCTTCAGCTACGTGGCTCCCAAGGCGGAAATGAGCGGCCTCAGCGCATCCAGGGCCAACTATGCCGGGCCGCTGGCGGCCTTGGCCCCCTTCGGCGGCACCGCCATCAATGGCCCCTCCGCCCATCCAGATGCGGCCCAGGACGCCGCTCTGCCTAACATCTACGCCATGTGGGCCCTGGACGAGACCGTGAAGTTGGGCCTCTCCGTCAACGCACCCTTCGGCCTCGTCACGGACTACAACTCCGATTTCGCAGGTCGGTACCATGCCCTCAAGTCCGACCTCAAGACCGTGGACGTGGCCCTCAACCTGTCCTATCAGTTCCACCCGAAATGGGCCTTGGGCGTGAGCCTCATCCATCGCAGCGTGGAAGCGGAACTGAGCAACGCCGTGGATTTCGGCCAGATCGCCTTCCTCGGCTTGGCCACCACGGGCAACATGGCTGCGGCCATGAACTTCCGTCCCACGGGCACGGCCGCTCCCTTTGACGGCAAGGCCACGGTCAAGGGCACGGCTTCGCTCCCCGCCTACAAGCTGGGCCTCACCTACCAGCCCCTCTCCAATCTCACTTTCGGTGTGGCCTATCAGGGCGCCAGCACGCCCCACGTGAAAGGCACCGTCCACTATGACTACCCCACCATCTCGGCCGCGCCCCTGAATGCAGCGTTCCAGGCGGTCATCGCCAACGGCAAGATCGTCAATGCCCCCGTGGATGCCCGCGTCACCCTGCCCGACACCGCGTCCCTGGGCATTTCCTGGGACGTGACGCCCACCTTCAACCTGGGCTTCGAAGCTGCGCGCACCGGCTGGAGCGCCTTCAAGGAACTGCGCATCAAGTTCAGCAGCGGCCAGAGCGATTCCGTCACCCAGGAGAAGTGGCACAACACGATGTACTACGCCCTGGGCGCGTCCTGGAAGGCCACGAATGCCTGGACCGTGCGCTTCGGCGTGGCCACGGATGAAGGCGCGGTGGATGACGCCCATCGCACCCCCCGCATTCCCGATGCCGACCGCACGTGGTTCTCGGCCGGTGCCAGCTATGCTTTCAGCCGCGCCCTTTCCCTGGATTTCGCCTACACCCACATCCTCGTGAAGGACAGCACCATCGCCCTGACCGCTCCCATGGGCAGCCCCGACTTCCTGCGCGGCAACCTCAACGCGTCCATCAACAGCAGCATCGATATCGCGGCCCTGTCGCTTCGCTACAGCTTCTAGCCAAACGTATCCCTCCACAATGCGAAAGGCCCGGATCATCCGGGCCTTTCGCATTGTGGGGCCCGCCCTATTCGTACTCGATGGTCGCCGGAGGCTTCGAGGTGATATCGAACACCACGCGATTGATGCCCTTCACCTCGTTGACGATGCGCTGGGCGCAGGTTTCCAGCAGATCGTGGGTGAACAACCTGATTGGCACTTACACCTAGACGGCTCGTCCCAGAAAGATCTGCGTGAGGGAAGAATCCGAAGGGGTCGAGAGAAGATCGTTGAAAAACTTCAGGGTCGCAGACAGCGCCCCATGAACAGGACCGCTCCGCTAGTTCGATCCCGAATCAAGAAAAGAAAGGGGTGATCAGCCTTGAAATTGACGATGCGCGGTTTGCCCTCATCATTCGCAGACATAATGTCTATTGAAATCGCCGTCACAGCCGCTGCCTCAGCTCCCTTCTCATCCACAGAAATGAAGGCGCGATGGTATATCTCATTAATCCAGAGAGGGCGGGTTGAGAGACGCGAAAAATCGGCCGACTTCTGGAATGGGGAGCAAAGCCCTAACCTCTGAAGAGCTTCTTGCACAGGTGCAGGAGCTTCGAACTTGAAGCGGGGAAGAGTGACGTTAACCAACTGTTCGTTATGCCCCTTGCTCATCTGCTGGAATAGGTCAGAGAGCTTCTCCATTGTGAGACTAGCCTCAAAATTCTTGAAATGCCTGCGCTCCGGAAGAAGGAATACCATCTGGAAGGGACCCTCCAGGAATTCCATCCCCAATGCCTGACAGCCTTCGGCTTCGGTGTAGTCGAAAGCTCCAGTTTGGTGCATTAGCGCAGTCTGGGACCGACCTCCTTCTAAGAGGAAGAATGGTTCCCGCTTTGTGTTGCGTTCGAGAAACTCCGAGAACCAGCCACCCTTGAAATAGACCGCGTTGGCGAGCAGCAGTCGTGCATCGGGGGAGAGGTGATCGAGAATCTTAGGGATTCTCCCTTCGGTTGAGGCAAAGGCCCATCCATTGATGCGATCAATAGACATCTGCGGCTTAGCCTTAAGTTCGAGGCTTTCTGGTCGAACTCGAAAATCGGCCTTGAGCATCTTCACGAAGGGCTTCTGCAAGGGAACACTTCGATCGAGCCAGAGACCGTTGAAGGAATGGAAAATAGAAGGAATTTTGGCCTTCGGCCAGCCCGGCATTGCGATAAGGTCATCATCCAGAGTGGCAATCGAACGAGAGAGACGCGGCTCGGGAAGTTCTGTATGAAGGATCGCCTTTAGTTCTTGCTGAGTCTGTCCCGAAGCACCAGCACTGGACATGGCCAACGCTTCATATATTCCGTAGGGCGAAAAAATGAGGTTCCCTGGCTCCTTCGAAAACTCCCGGTAGAGCTTCAGTGCGAAGCGATTAGAGCTTTTCGCAAGCTCTTTTACTTCTTCGGGTTTGGCAGGTGCCTTGGGAGGTGGCTCGCAACCAACCAGGAGTAACGCCATGAATATGCATAGGGCAGAAAAGGATTTCATACGAAACCTTACCTGTTTTTATGATCCGGTGTCTGAGTCCTATTCGTACTCGATGGTCGCCGGTGGCTTCGAGGTGATGTCGAACACCACGCGGTTGATGCCCTTCACCTCGTTGACGATGCGCTGGGCGCAGGTTTCCAGCAGATCGTGGGGCAGCCGCGCCCAATCGGCGGTCATGAAATCTTCCGAGGTCACGGCCCGCAGGGCGCACATGTTCTCGAAGGTGCGCTCGTCGCCCATGATGCCCACAGTGCGCACGGGCAGCAGCACGGCGAAGCACTGGCTGGTGAGCCGGTACCAGCCGCTGCGCCTCAATTCCTCGATGAAGATGGCATCGGCGTTCTGAAGAATGCGCACCCGCTCGGCGGTGATGGGGCCGGGAATGCGCACCGCGAGGCCAGGGCCGGGGAAGGGATGACGCCACACCATGTCTTCGGGCAATCCCAGTGCCAGACCCGCACGCCGCACTTCGTCCTTGAAGAGTTCGCGCAACGGCTCCACCAGCTTCATGTTCATGCGCTCGGGCAGGCCGCCCACGTTGTGATGGCTCTTCACCAACACCGCGCCGCCGATGCCGCTGGATTCGATGACATCGGGATACAGCGTGCCTTGGCCCAGGAACTGCGCTCCCGTGGCTTTTGCTTCGCGCTCGAAGACTTCGATGAACACGCGGCCGATGATCTTGCGCTTCTGCTCAGGGTCGTCAACGCCCGCCAACTCGCCGAGGAA
>JAJTBC010000032.1 GCA_021287085.1 Bacillota bacterium
TCAACCCGCCTTCGCTGGGCGGCGGCGGCAGATCGGGGCTGCCCGTCATGGGGCCAGGAGCGGGCATGGTGCCGTGCATGGGTGCGGGAGCGGCTTCCTTGGGCAGACGGTAGGTGCGAGCTTCGTCGCGGGAACAGCCCAGCGTCAGCAGAAGGCCAGCGTAAATGGGAAGGCGAAGATTCATGCAGGTACTCCGAGGGAAGCGAGGGTTTCAGTGATGAGGCGGGCCAGGGCGCGGTCCTTGTCCGTGAGGCCCCCGGCATCGTGGGTGGTGAGGGTGAAGCGGATGTAGCCCCAGCCGAAGGCGATGTCGGGGTGATGGTTGAGGCGCTCGGCAGGTTCCACCACGGCCTGCGCCAGACGGAAGGCGCCCAGGAAATCCGGGGTGGCAAGCTCCAGCTTCAGGGAATCAGGGGTTTCGATCCAGTTCACACAAGCTCCTTGAATTCGTCGTGCAGCAGCCATTCATCGGGGTAGGCGGCCAGGGCCCTTTCGAGGTCGCGGCGCTGCTGGGCGGTGCTGGTGCCCTTCACCCGCAGATCCCGCACTTGTTCATAGAGCGCGGCCAAAGGCGCGGGAAGCGCATCGGCCTTGTGCTGGCGCGCCCGCTGCTCCGCTTCCCCGGCGGCGAAGGCTTCCAGTTCTCCGAACCAGTGATCCCAGGCGCCGGGATCGCCAGGACCCCCCGCCACGCTGGGCAGATCGCGGCTGAAGAACAGTCGAGCGCCCGTGGGCAAGGGAAGTGCCTGGTCGTGGAGCCAGCCCTTGAGGTTGAGGACCTCCGCTTCCTCGCTGCCGAAGCCCGTCAAACGGAGGCCCGACGGCAGCGCGAGATCGAATTTCCCTCGCGGCGTGGGCATGTCCTGGCCAAAGGCCACCAGGGCGGAACCGTTCCAGGGGCGGCCCAGAGCCTTCCCATCGCGAGAGGCGAGAATGGGGCCTTCGAGGCGGGTCAGGGCGGTGGATAGGGTGGGCGAAAGCGAGTCGCAGGCGATGCGTTCGGCCACGCGCCCCGTGATCTCCAGGCCATCGGAAAGGCGCAGGTGGTTCACCGTGCGGGCGCGAAGAGCTTCCTCCAGGGCCGCATCGCCGCCCCGTTTCCAGGCCAGGGTGGCCTCGAAGGCTTCCAGCACCTCGAAGAGATGGTCGAAACCCCGGGCCACGAAAAGCTGGGGCTGCATGGTGGTGATGTCGTAATCGAGGTCCGCGCAGGCCAGGGAAAGGGGCACTTTCCTTACCGCATCGGTCAGACAGTGGCTGGCTTCGCCCAGGGAACTGAGCAGGCCCGCGCCGTAGATGCGGGGGTCATCGAGGCTGCCCACGAGGCCGTACTCCGCCGTCCACCAGTACAGGCGGCTGGCACGGGTGCTTTCGCTCACGTAGCGGCGGCTGGCGCTGGCGGCCTGGAGCCGCGCCAGGGCAAAAGCGTGATCCTCGGGCGTGGCGGCAGGATCTTCCTTCACCACGCTGAGGTTGCGGATGGCCTCGTACATGGCCTGATCTTCCATGGAGGCGATGGCCTTGAAACCCGCCACGCCACAGCGCTGCACGTATTCCGCGTAGCGCGGATCGGCGAGGATGGGCGCATGACCGGCGCTTTCGTGGAGGATGTCCGGGGCCGGGGTGTATTCGATGTGCTCCACGGCGCGGATATCCGCCGCGATGGCCAGCACGCGCAGGGATTGCAGCTCCGTGAACACCGCCGGGGGCACGAAGCCGCGCACACCCACCGCCCGCCAGCCCATGCGGCCCAAACGGGCGTTCATGGCTTCCAGCTTGGGAATGCGCTCGGTGTCGATGCCCGCCTGCTCCAGCCCGCGCACGTAGCTTTCGTGAGCCTTGCTGGCGAGATGGCGGGAGAGCCGTCCCATGACATGCCGCCACACCGCATGATCCCTGGCAGTGTAGGCATCGTAATCCTGGTCCACCACGTAGCGGCCCAGATGGGGCGGCAGCTCGGGGAAGGGGATGGAATCAGGGGTGCGCATGGGTTGATACAGAGTCGCAGCCTCGGGAAGATGGATCAATGAAAAACCGACTGTTACGATCAACTATTATGCGGAAGCGGGAGGGGTCATGAAACTGGTGACGTTTCGATTCAACGGCAGCGAGCGCATCGGCGCGGTGCTGAACCAGGGGGAAGTGCTGGATTTCCACGCCGCAGACGCCCGGTTGGCCGTGGACATGCTCACCCTCATCCAGCGTCAGGACGCGTTGATGCCTGTGGCTCGTGGGCTGGTGGCCGCGCCGCCCGCCCTTGCCCTGCGTGCCCTTTCCGAAGTCACGCTGCTGGCCCCCGTGCCGCGCCCCGTGTCCATGCGCGATGGCTACGCCTTCCGGCAGCACGTGGCCACGGCCCGGCGCAATCGCGGGCTGGACATGATCCCGGAATTCGATCAATTTCCCGTCACCTACTTCACCAACCATCTGGCCGTGACAGGCCCTGGGGACGTGGCCGTGCAGACCCACCACCTCACGCGGCTGGATTTCGAATTGGAGCTGGCCATCGTCACCGGGCGGCCTTTGCGCAACGCTTCGCTGGAAGAGGCCGACGCGGCCATCTTCGGCTACATGGTGATGAACGATTGGAGCGCCCGGCATCTGCAGATGGAGGAAATGAAGCTCTCCCTGGGGCCGTGCAAGGGCAAGGATTTCGCCACGAGCCTCGGTCCTTGGTTGGTCACGCCCGACGAGCTGCCCCTGGAAGCCACGGCCCAGGGCCGCGTGCTGCACGCCCCCATGACCTGCGACGTGAACGGCCGCCGCCTTTCCGCGGGCAACGCCGACAGCATGAACTGGACCTTCGCCCAGATCCTTCAGCGCACCAGCTACGGCATCCAGATGCACCCCGGCGAAGTCATCGGCAGCGGCACCGTGGGCACGGGCTGTCTGTTGGAGCTGAACGGTTCCAAGATCACCGACAACCTTTGGTTGAAGGAAGGCGATGACGTGGTGATGGAAATCGAGGGCCTAGGTCGCCTCGAGAACCGCGTGGTGAGGGTGGCTGGCCCAGAGCTTTCCGATGCTCTCGTGAGCGCAGGCCCACGGGGCGTGAGTCATCGGTAGCATGTCCTGCGATTCGCACTTCATCCTCTATGTGGCCGATCAAGGCCGAAGCGCGGATTTCTACGCGAAGGTGCTTGGCCGCGAACCTCGATTGCACGTGCTGGGCATGACGGAATTCGATCTTCCCGGCGGCGGGGTGTTGGGGCTGATGCCCGTGGAGGGCATTCGCGCACTGCTCGATCCCACTCTTCCTGATCCCGCCCTGGCCCAGGGGTTGCCTCGATGCGAGCTGTACCTGCTCTGCGACGATCCGGCGGGCTTTCATGAACGTGCGCTGAATGGTGGCGCCACGGAATTGAGTCCGCTTCAGCGTCGCAACTGGGGCCATCGGGCGGCGTACAGCCTCGATCTGGATGGCCATGTGCTGGCCTTTGCGAAAACCGAAGCCTAGCTCAATCCCAGGCCCAGCTTCTCCTCGCCTCGGGCCACTTTGACCAGGCCGTTGAGGGTGTCGTGGTTGCCCATGGCCACCAGCACATCGCCGCTCTGGAAGGTTTCAGCGCCCTTGGGGTTGAAGATGAGGCCCTTTCCCGTGCGAAGAATGCCCACGATGAGGGCGCCCGTGGCATCCCGCAGGCGGGCTTCCCGCATGGTGAGCCCTACCAGGGGCGATGCCGGAGTGACGAGGATGTGCTCGATGGCCATTTCCATGGGCGTATGATCCAGCACCACGTCCACGTAGTTCATGAGCTGCGGATCCAGCAGCAGCGCGGCCATGCGCCGACCGCCGATTTCGTAGGGGCTCACGATGTGATCGGCCCCGGCGGCCATGAGCTTGCTTTCCATGCCGAGCTGGGCGGCGCGGGCGATGACGGGCACCTGCGGCGCCACCTGTTTGGCCGTGAGCGTCACCAGCACGTTGTCGGCGTCGGTGGTCAGGGTGGTGATGAGGCCCCGGGCCCGCAGCAATCCCGCCCGCTGCAGGGTGATCTCCTCCATGGCGTTGCCGTAGAGAATGATGTCGCCTTCGAAGCGGGGATTCCTCGAACCCTTGTTCATCTCCTTCTCGATGATGAGGAAGGGCACGCCCGCCTGCTTCAGCTCCCAGGCGGCCTGGAAGCCCATCTTGCCGAAGCCGCAGACGATGACGTGGTTGCGCAGATCCTGTATTCGCTTTTCCATGCGGCGCTCCCGCAGATAGCCCTGAAGATCGCCCTCCACGATGAGGGCCGTGAGGTTGGACACGGCATAGGTGGCGGCGCCCAGGCCCGTGACCAGGTAGAAGATGGTGAAGAGCTTGGTGGCGGAATTGACCTGTCCCAGTTCCCGGAAACCCACGGTAAACAGCGTGGTGATGGCCATGTAGAAGCTGTCCAGCACGTTGATGCGGGCCAGCCAGTGGTAGCCCATGGCGCCCAGCATCACCACCAGGATGAGCAGGATCAGCGTCAGGCGCAGACGCTGAAGCGGCGGGGACTCGCGCGAAGTCGCCATCAGAGCTTCAGGGTGAAGTGGCTGGTGCAGAGTGCCGCCGTATCGCCCTTGCAACGCAACTCGCAGGAGATGACCGCGCTGCGGGAGGAAAGCCGCACCACCTGGGCCTCCGCTTCCACCGCGCCCAAGGCGGGTTCCAGGTACCGGATGGCGAGATCGGCGGTGACGAAGGGCATCTGCCCGTCGAAGGCCGTGCATAGCGCCACGGCGCTGGCCATATCGGCCAGGGAGGCCAGTACGCCGCCATTGATGAAGCCGCCGGAGGGATTGGTGGTACGGGGCGTGGCTTCGATGCGCAGCGTGGCGAGGCCAGGGTTCAATGCGGTGATCGTGAGCCCCCAGCCCTCGATGAGCGGAAAGCTACCGAAGCGCTGTTCCAGGCGCGAGGCGAGATCCGCTGCCAGACGATCGGGAAAGGTGGGCTTGGCCATCAGGCCCATCCTTGCTGGGCGAAGCGGGCGAGGTTCGCTTCGCCTGCGCGCAAGGCAAGATGGCGCGCCACGTAGCGTCCGACGGGATCCCCTTCGAGATGCACTTCGGAACCAACGGCAAGCGCTGAGAACCGCGTGCGTTTCACGGTTTCGGGAATCACCGCCACCGTGAACCAATCCCGCCCGCATTCCACCACCGTGAGCGAGATGCCATCCACGGCGATGGAGCCTTTGGACGCGCAAAGCGGCGCCATCTCGCTGGGCATGGCAAACCGCCAGAGGCCCTCCAGCGCGGGCTTTTCCAGCAAGCGCCCCACGCCATCCACGTGGCCCGAAACCAGATGCCCGTCGATGGGATCGCCCAGGCGCAACGAGGGCTCCAGATGCAAGGTGGAACCCAGGGCCATCCGCCCGAAAAGGGTTTTCTGCAGGGTCTCCTCCGAAAGCTCGGCCTCGAAGGCCCCCTCGTCACGGGCTACCGCCGTGAGGCAGGCGCCGTTCACGGCGATGCTCGCCCCCGGTTCCGCCCGCGCCAGCAAGTCCCCATCCGCACCGATGCGAACCACCGCCCCGCCGGGCCTCGCCCTGCGAGCGTCCAAGGTGCCGAGGTGTCGAATGAGACCCGTGAACATATCGTCTAGACTACGGCAACTCAGGCGAGCCGTTCGCGGAAAAGAGGTGCATCAGAGAGCCCCCTGTCCATCCCGCCATCCTGTTTTCATCCCTGTTCTTGCCGTGCCAACGCGCTTTTGCGGTAGCCGTACGCGAAGTAGATGCCGAGGCCAAGGGCCAGCCAGACCAGGAAGCGGTACCAGGTGAGGGCGGGCAGACCCTTTGCCAGCCACAGGCAGAAGGCGATGCCCAGGGGCGCGGTGACCCAGACCCAGGGCATGCGGAAGCGGCGCGTGGCTTCAGGTCGCTTGATTCGGAGGATCATCACGCCCGCGCAGACCACGGAAAACGCGAAGAGGGTGCCGATGTTGGTGAGTTCCACCACTTCGGAAATGT
Organism: Bacillota bacterium; assembly: GCA_021287085.1. GTDB lineage: Bacteria > Acidobacteriota > Holophagae > Holophagales > Holophagaceae > JAYREN01. The sequence goes on from JAJTBC010000032.1 coordinate 5,940, forward strand.
TGAGCAGAGCGGCGGGAATGGCCACGAGGCAGCCGGTGAGGAAGGTGGCATGGCTGGGGGTGCCGTGCTTGGCATGGACCTTCCCGAACCACGGGCCCAGCAGGCCGTCGCGGCTCATGGACATGAAGATGCGGGGCTGGCCCACCTGGTACACCAGCAAGGCGGCGGTGGTGGCGATGATGGCGCCGAAGGAGATGACCCCCGCCCAGCCCGTGAGGCCGTGCTGGCTGAAGATGTAGGCCAGAGGATCGGCCTGTTTGCCCAGCTCGGTGTACTTCAACATGCCCGTCACCACCAGGGCCACGGCGGCGTAGATGAAGGTGCAGATGGCCAGGGAATAGAGGATGCCGCGAGGCAGGTTGCGGCCGGGATCGCGACATTCTTCGGCGGTGGTGCTCACCGCGTCGAAGCCGATGAAGGCGAAAAAGATAATGGCCGCGCCCGCCTGGATGCCCGCCAGGCCATGGGGCGCGAAGGGCTTCCAGTTGCCGCTGTCGATGAACTTGAGGCCCAGGCCCACCACCGCCAGCAGAATGGCCACCTTCACCACCACCATGAAGCTGTTGGCGCGGGCGCTTTCCTTGATGCCTCGGTACACCAGCCAGGTGATGAGCACGGTGATGATGACCGCCAGCAGATTGATGGTGATGGGAAAGCCGAAGAAGGTCGGCGCGGCCTTCAAGGTGGACCATTGGGCGAAGGTGGCGGCGCCGTCCGCCAGCCCGGCCTTGGCCTGGGCCAGCAGATGCAGCTTGTCGCCCAGGGCCATGGGCGGGGCGCCGTTCACCAAGCTGAGGGCTGTGCGAGGATCCGTGGCGAGCCAGCCAGGGATGTGGATGTGCAGCGCGTTTTCCAGAAAACTGCGGGTGTAGTCGCCCCAGGAAATGGCCACGGCCACATTGCTCACGGCGTATTCCAGCAGCAGATCCCAGCCGATGATCCAGGCCATCATTTCGCCCAGCGTCGCGTAGGTGTAGGTGTAGGCGCTGCCCGACACGGGAATCATGGAGGCCAGTTCGGCATAGGCCAGGGCCGTGAACCCGCAGGCCACGGCCACCAGCAGAATGCTCACCACCAGGGCAGGGCCTGCGCCGGGGCGGCCATCCAGGCCTCCGGCGGCAGCGGTGCCGATGGCGCTGAAAATGCCCGCGCCGATGATGGCGCCGATGCCGAACATGGTGAGATCAAAGGTGCCCAGGTTCTTCTTGAGCTGATGCTCCGGGGCCTCGGCCCTGGCCTTCAGCTGTTCGAGGCTCTTGGTGCGGAAAAGGGATGGAAGCATGGGCATTCTCAGGGAAGGGATCACCGCTATTCTGTCCCGAAGCTGGTTCCCATGAAACTCTGGAACGACACACGCCTCCGCCTTTCCATCACTCGCCTCGGCCTGGAGTACCTCGCGGCGCTCCTGCTGGTGGGCGTTTTCGCCGTGAACACCGGCAACAACCTGCTCTATTTGGTGTTCTCGTTCATGGCCGCGCTCTTCGTGGTTTCGGGCTGGGTGAGTCGTCGGGCCATCCAGGGCGTGGACATCGAAAGCGTGGAAGAAGGCCTGCTCTTCGCCCGCGTGAAAGGGGCGCTGCGCGTGCGTTTGAAGGACCGCGCTCCTCGGCGCATTCGCGGCCTGAGCCTGAACCTGGAACTGGAGGGAGGCCGCGTGGAGCCGACCTTTCACGGTGGCGGCGCCATATCCAATGAAGGGCGCGTATCCCTTCGTGTGGTCATGGATCGCCGGGGATGGGCGCGCATCCACGCATTGGAGCTCCGTACCACCTATCCTTTCGGCTTTCTGGAAAAATCCCGCCGATTTCCGCTGGATCGGCCTTTTCTCGTGTTGCCCCATCCCAGGGTGTCCTGGGCGCCGCCGAGCAAGCAGGGCGAATCGGCCCGCCTGACGCCCCAGACCGGGGTGGAGGCCCCCGTGAGCGCGCGACCCTTTCGGGAAGGGGACACCTTGAGTCGAATCCACTGGAAGCGCACGGCCCAGCGGGGCCAACCCTGGGTGCGCGAACTGGAGGACGAGGTGCCCGCCGGGGTGCATCTGCGCCTGGATCTGCAGGCCTGGGCTCCGGGCCAGACCTTCGAGGACGAACTGGAGCGGCTGTCGGGCCTCATTCTCCAGGCCCGTATTCACAAGCGTTTCGTCAGCCTGGAGGTGCATTCCAAGCTCCCTGTGCGCGTTCTGGATGGTGCTGAAGAAGCCTGGAAATTCCTGGCGGAAGCTCAGGCAGAAGGTGGCGCCGCCCAAGGGCCCCGATTAACCTAGAACCATGGATTCCTTCTCCACCATCCACGATCCAGCCTGGGACAGCCTGTTGGAGGCCGCCTGGCGAGCCTGGGCCAACGCCTATGCGCCCTACAGCCATTTCCATGTGGGCGCGGCCCTGTTGTGTCGGGATGGCAGCGTGCACCTGGGCTGCAACGTGGAGAACGCCAGCTACGGCGGCACCATCTGCGCCGAGCGCACCGCCATTTGCGCCGCCGCCGCCCAGGGCATGAAGCCGGAGCAAGCCTTGGCTCTGGTGGTGGTCACGGAAGCGCCCACGCTCACCCCGCCCTGCGGGCTGTGCCGCCAGGTCATCGCCGAGTTCTCGGAGGATCTGCCCATCCTGCTCGCCAACCGCAGGGAGCGCGCCCTCTACACCCTGTCGGGCCTTCTGCCCCACGCCTTTACGGGGCGCAATCTCCAATGACGGTTCTCGCTCACGTCGGTTCCTGAGGAATGACACGCCATGGCTCTTGATCGCACGAAAGTCCAGAAGCAGGCCGAATCCTACTTGGCGAACGGGAAGATCGAGAAGGCCATCGACGAATTCCTGAAGCTGTTGGACGACAAGGCTGACGACTACAACCTAGCCAATCGCGTGGGCGATGCCTACCTGCAGATCGGTCGCGTGGACGATGCCTTGGCCATGTTCAAGCGGGCGGGCTCTGGCTACGAGCGCAGCGGTTTCACCAACAAGGCCGCCGCCGTGTTCAAGAAGGCGCACCGCACGGTGCCCGACGATGTGGACGTGGCCCTGAGGCTGGCCGAGGCCTACCGCGCTACCAACATGATCAAGGACGCCATGCAGGTGCATATCGCCGTGGCGGACATCTACTCCAAGAAGGGCCTGAAGAAGCGCGCCCTGGAGGAATTCTCCAAGGTGGTGGAGCTGGAGCCCAACAATCCCGTCCACAAGGTCAAGCTGGCCGATCTCTACAACAAAGAGGGCATGAAGGACCGGGCCGTCGACATCTACCTGGAAGTGGCCGAGTCCCTCGCCTTCGAGCAGCGTTCGTCCGAAGCCTCCCAGATCCTGGAGCGGGCCAAGGCCATGACCACGGCGCCCAAGCTCTTCCTCACGCAATGCAAGCTGCGCGTGGTGCAGAACGATCTTCCAGGGGCGATCCAGCATCTGCGGGAAGGCTTGGCGGTCAACGCCCGCAGCATCGAATTGCTGGAGGTGCTTGCGGAGACCGAACTCAAGGCCAAAGCCCCCGAGCGCGCGCTGGAAGCCTTGGCGCAGATTCCCCAGCTGCCCGAAAAGGGCGTGGCCGTGTGCGAGCGCGCGCTGCGGGAAATGGTGCGATCCGGGGCGGTGGACGAAGGCATGAACCTGTTCAAGCCCATCGGTCGCGATCTTTCGCGGCGGGGCATGGGAGAACAGGCCGCCCGCATCCTGCGCGGCGCCTTCAGCGGCCAGGGCCTGCCGTTGAGTGCCTGGCTCCAGATGGCGGACATCGCCCAGCAGAGCGGCGACAGGGCTGGTCGCGTGGAAGCGCTTTCCCAGGCCCGTCGCCTGGCGGAGGCGGCCCAGGATGGTTCCCTGATGCGCAGCCTGGATGCGGATCTTCAGGGCCTCGGAGTCCAAGGCACCGTGCTGGAATCACTGCCGTCGCCCGTGGTGCCTCCCTCGATGCTCCGACCCGAGCCTGCGGCCAGCCAGGAAATCCTGGAAACCACGGAAGTGGATCCCATACGGCGCATGCAGATTCAGCAGCTCCAGCGCGAGGCCGAAGCCTTGACCCGCAGCCGTTCCCACGAGCGCGCCCTGGACGCCTACCAGAAGATCCTGGATCTGGATCCCTTGAACCTCGCCGCCATCGATGGCATCGCCGAGGTCCATCGCACCTCCGGCGTGATGACGCGGGTGCAGCAGCACTACGTGAAGATGGCCGAGAAGATGGTTGCCATGGAGCAGCGCAGCATGGCGATCCGCATGCTGGACAAGGCCGAGGAGCTTTTTCCCGGCTCCACGCGCCTTCATCGCCGAATGCTCGGTCTCTTGGGCCCTGCGGCGCCGCCGCCCGTGCCAGCGAAGGTGGAGCCCGTGCTGGAACCGGTGTCCGATCTGGATCTTTCCATCGTGGAACTGCAGGACGAACTGCCCACGGCCATCGCCCTGGGAGCTGGCGAGCCGGTGGCGGAGCCGCTGCCCACGGAATCACTCAGCGACCTGGACGTGCTCATCGCGTTGGATCAGACCGGCGCCGGGGTGCCTTCCTCCCTTTCGGTTCCGAGCATCGAGCCTGCGGGCACGGATACGGTTCCCCTGCCCGGCATCGAGGAAGTGGAACCCCTGGAGTTGGAGCCCCTCTCCTTCCTCAAGGGCATCGAACAGGCATCTCCTCCCAGCGAGGATCTGCTGGCAGTGCTTTCCGACATCGATTTCCAGCTGGATTACGGCAGCCCCGAAGAGGCCCGCAACGAGATTCGTACGGCCCTCGAAACCTGGCCTCAGCATCCCGATTTGTGCGCGCGGCTGGACCGGGCGGAGGAGATTCTGCGCCGTCTGTCTCCCGCTCCCAAGACCTTGGGCGAAGAAGACTTCAGCGATACGTTCTTCGATCTCACCGATGTGCTGGGCTCTTCCCTGGACGAAGGGGAGGAGATGCACGACGCCACCCATGTGGTGGAGAAGATCCAGAGCGTGGACGAACTGTTCAATGCCTTCCGCGAAGGCGTCGAGCAGCAGGTGAAGGGCGACGATTACGACACCCATTACAACCTGGGCATCGCCTACAAGGAGATGATGCTCATCGAGCCGGCCATCGAGGAATTCAAGAAGGCCATGCGCGATCCCGAGCGCACCCTGGAATGCTGCTCCATGCTTTCCATCTGCGAGCAGGCCCAGGGCAATCTGGAAGGCGCCGTGGCGTGGTTGCGCAAAGGCATCGACGCGCCGGGCTTCCCGCCGGAGGATGCCATCGGCCTCCACTACGATCTGGGCGAAATCCTCGCGCAGATGGGGCGTGGCGACGAAGCCAAGGACCATTATCGGATCGTGCGGGAATTGGATTCCGACTATCGTGAAGTGGCGCAGCGGGCATGAACGGGTAGTTCAAGGGGGAAGTCGTGCGAATCATGACGTTCCTGACCATCCTGGTTCTTCTGGCACTGGCGTTCTTGGCGCTGAAGGGGATCCTGATTGTCGCGGCCGTTGTGCTGGTGGGCCTGGGGATGCTGGGCTGCATGGTTCCATGGGTGATCTGGAAACGCTTCCGAGAGCGTGGGGCCTCCGAGGCCGAACCCCGCAGGCAAGCCCTTTTGGCCCTTAGCCCTCACCGGGCTTTTGGGAAACTCCAAAAGCCCCCCGTCAGGATGGACAGGGTGAGACGGTAGGCCGCATCACGCTTCACCCGTACGGGCTTCTTTCGTTTCGGTGATCGCCGTTCGCCCGTGGCTTCCCCAGGGCTGAAGGGCCTGGAGGGCGGGCTGTACGGGCTTGCCGGGGCGCTGGAGCTGAATCAGTTCCAGCGCTTGCCCGTCGCCTGCGGTGAGCCAAGCGCCTTCGCGGTTCCAGACCAAGCTGCCGGGTGCTTCCAAGCTGGCGCGCAAAGCGCCCACGCCGTGGAGCTTGAGCGTTTCTCCCTGCACGCTCAATTCCGTGCCGGGCCAGGGCTGAAGGGCGCGCACCTGGCGATGCAGTTCCAAGGCGGGGCGGGCGGGATCGAGACGGGCCATGTCCCGGTGCAGCTTCGGCGCGTACGTGGCCAGGGCCTCGTCCTGGGCCGTGGGCTGGCCCTGGCCGGAGATGAGGGTGGGCAGATGGGTTTGAAACAGATCAGCGGCGTCGGAAGCCAACTCCGACAGCAGGCTTGCGGCGGTGTCTTCAAGGGTGATGACGCGCCGGGTTTGCGCCAGCACGGGTCCGGCATCCAGGCCGGGGCTGATCTGCATGAGACTCACGCCCGTTTCCGCATCCCCGGCCAGCAGCGCGTGATTCACGGGCGACGCGCCGCGCCATCGGGGCAGCAGGGAGAAATGCAGGTTCCAGGCGCCCAGGGGGCAGGAATCCAGCATCCAGCGGGGCAGGAGATGGCCGTAGGCCACCACCACGGCGAGATCGATGTGGAGCGAAGTCCATAGATCGCGGGTTTCCTGCGCTTTCCAAGATTCCGGTTGAAAGAGCGGAAGCTCCCGCGCCAGCGCGCTTTGTTTCACGGGCGGCGCTTCCAGGCGCCGACCTCGACCGCTGGGACGATCCGGGTTGCAGAACACCGCCTCCACGCCGTGGCTTTCGGCCAGGCGCTCCAGGGTGGGCACGGCCACGTCGGGCGTGCCGAGAAAGGCGATGCGCGGCATTCAGGCCTTCTTCTGCTTCTGGTACTTCCGCTGGATCACCTGGCGCTTCACGGGGCCGAAATACTCCACGAAAAGCCTTCCGCGCAGATGATCGATCTCGTGGCAAAGGGCGCGCGCCAGGAGATCCTCGCCTTCCACTTCGTGCCAGGTGCCGTCGGGGCGGCGGCTCTTCACCCACACGTGCTGGGGGCGCTCCAGCACTTCATGGATGCCGGGAATGGACAGGCAGCCTTCGCTGCTGCTCTGGGAACCTTCTTCCCGCACGATTTCCGGGTTGATGAGCACGATTTTCTGGGCGGGATCCTGGCCGCAGGAGAGGTCGATGACCGCCAGATTGAGGTTCACGCCCACCTGCGGCGCCGCGACGCCCAGGCCTTCCTCCGCAATGGCCGTGTCGAAGAGATCGGCCACGAGGGTTTCCAGTTCCGGGGTCCATTCGCCCACATCGGCGCTGTTCAGCTTGAGTCGGGGATCACCCCAGGTGATGACGGTTCGTGCGGCCATTCGCTCTCCAGAGCTTCAGTTTAGCGGATCTTTTGATACCCTAGATGGTTCGGGCTTTTGCCGTATTCAGGTCGATTGGAGTCTTCATGCTTCGTAATTTCCGCCAAGTGTTCAAGGGCAACCAGATGCCCATGACGGTCGTGATGGGCCTCGTGCTGGTGGGTCTCGTGGCCTACCTTGCGCCCAGTTCCGGCAACCCCGAAGCCCCAGACAATGTGGTGGCGCGGGTCTATGGGCGGGACATCCTCAAGCGCGACACCGATCAGGTGCTGACGGAAATGGTGCGCCGCATGGGCAAGCAGCCCAACCTCGAAATGATGATGCCCTACCTGCAAGCTCAGGCCGTGAACGAGCTGATGCGCGAAAAGCTCCAGGCGGAGCTGGCGGAGCGTCATGGGGTGATGGTGACCGATACGGAAGTGCTGGCCGCCCTCCGGGCCCAGATGGCGCAGAACCCCAATTTCCTGCTGGAGGATGGTCGCTTCAGGCCCACCCAGGAAATCAATCAGTACCTGCTGGAAACCCAGGGCGTGACCCTTCGCATGGTGGAGGATTCCACGCGCCAGATGCTCTTGATCCGCAAGCTCATCGATCAGGAAGCGGCCAAAGTGCCCGTGGACGAGGCTTGGTTGAACCAGGAAAACCGCGTGCGGAACGAGAAGCTGGCCTTCGACGTGTACACCCTCACGCCCGATGTGGCGGCGGTGGCCGATCCCGGCGATGCCAAGCTGGGCGAATTCCTCAAGGCAGGTGGCGCCCGCTTCCAGGTGGGACCGCGCCGGGTCATCCAGTACGTGAGCCTGGAGCCTGGCTTCTTCGGGAACAACCTGAACGTGGACGATGCCGCCGTGCAGGCCGCCTACGAATCCAAGAAGGCCCAGTACACCGAAATGAAGGTGAGCCATATCCTCTTCAAGGCCGCCACGGAAGCGGAGTTCACGGCGGCCACGCAGCGGGCCGAAGCTCTGCGGGCCAAGCTGGTAGCCGGGCAGGATTTCGGCAAGACCGCCCAGGAAGTGAGCGACGATCCTCCCGCCAAGCAGAACAAGGGTTTCTACGATTGGTTCAAGTCCGGCACCATGGCCAAGCCCTTCGAGGATGGCGCGGCGGCCCTGAAGGTGGGCGAAATCAGTCAGCCCGTGCGCACGCAGTTCGGCATCCACCTCATCCGCCTGGAAGGCAAGCGCACCAAGTCCTTCGACGAGGCGAAAGCGGAATTGAAGGCGCAGCTCACCGAGGACCGCTTTGCCGCCATGGCCAAGGAACGCCTGGAACAACTCCGCAAGCGGGCGGGGGAGCGTGGCGATCTGGCTGCGGCTGCCCGTAACCTGGGCCTCAAGGCCCAACTCAGCCAGCCTTTCCTGCAGGATGCCGCCTCCATCGAAGGCTTGGGCGATTCGGCTCCCATCGTGGGCGAGGCCTTTCGCATGAAGGTGGGCCAGGTGTCCAAGCTGGCGCACACAGGCGCAAGCTACGTGGTGTTCCGCGTGCAGGAAGAGCGCCCCAGCGCCGTGCCGCCCCTCGCTGAAATCCGCGACCGCGTGCTGAAGGCCTGGAAGACCGAAGAGGCCCGCAACGCAGCCCTGGCCAGCGCCAAGGCCGCCCTGGCCTCCGGGAACCTCAAAGCCTTGGGCGAGCCCAAATCCCAGGACGGCGCCATCGCCAGCCTGGGCGAATTGGCCAATCATCCCGGCCTTCGCAAGGCGCTGCTGGATACGGCCGTGGGCCAGTTCACCGCTCCGCTGTGGAACGGCGAAGGCCAGGTGTGGATTGCCAAGGTGAAGTCCCGCACGCCTGCGGAGCCGCTGACCTTCGAGAAGCGGCAGGCCCTCCTGAAGCAGCTCCAGCGCGCCCAGAGCGAGAAGATCCTCGTCTCCGAACTGCAGGATCTGGATGCCAAGGGCCGTCAGCGTTCGGGCTTCAGCTCGCTGTGGGGCCGTTTCGGCGGCATCTGGGAAAACCCCAAGGTCAAGGTGACCGGCAGCGACATGATGGACGTGGAGTAACGGGGCTCGTCAACCCAGCCGCAATTCCCGATCCCAGAGCCGCCAAGCGCTCTGGGGTCGGTGCGTCACGACCAGGAGGGCCATGCCTTCCTCTTTCAGCTCCACCAGCAGATCCACGAGGTGGCTGGCCAGGGTAGGGTCCAGAGCCGAAAGAGGTTCATCCAGGGCCAACAGCGCGGGCTGCAGCATGAGCGCACGAGCCAAGGAAAGGCGCTGGGCGAGACCGCCCGACCATTGATGGGGCCGCTGGCTCAGGGCGCCCTCGGGGAACTTCACCTTGGCCGCCATGGCCTGCACGGCCTCCCGTCGTGCCGAGGCATCGCCGCGTCCATGGAGTCGCAGAGGTTCCTCCAGAATTTCCAAGCCGGTGCGATGAGGCGGCAGCGAGGCATGGGGATCCTGGAACAAGGCCTGGAACCTGGGGCGCAGCGGCCTTCGCTGGGATTCCGACAAGGCCGACCAGGGACGGCCCTCCAGCCAGACCTCGCCTTCCTCCGGTTCCAGCAGCCCCAGCAAGGCCCAAAGCAAGGAACTCTTGCCCACGCCGCTGGGCCCGGTAATGGCCAAGGCCTCGCCTCGCTGAAGCTCGAACGACAGATGGCGCAGCACCCAGGCTTTGCCTCGGCGCAAACCCAGGTTGCGAACCTGGAGGAGGCTCACTTCAGGACATCGCATCCCAGGTAGGGGCGCAGGGCCGTGGGCACGGTGATGCTGCCATCGGGCTGCTGGTAGTTCTCCAGGATGGCCACCCAGGTGCGGCCCACGGCGAGGCCGCTGCCGTTGAGGGTGTGCAGGAATTGCGGCTTGGCCTTGGGTTCGGTGCCCTTGAAGCGCAGGTTGGCGCGCCGCGCCTGGAAGTCGCCGAACCAGCTGCAGGAGCTGATTTCGCGGTAGGTGTTCTGGCTGGGCAGCCACACTTCCAGGTCGTAGGTCTTGCGGCTGGAAAAGCCCATGTCGCCGGAGCAGAGCAGCACCCGGCGATAGGGCAGTTCCAGGGCTTCCAGGATGGCTTCGGCGCATTCGGTGAGGTGTTCCAGTTCCGCTTCCGCCTGCTCCGGCGCGGCGAAGGCCACCAGTTCGACCTTGTGGAACTGGTGCTGCCGGATGATGCCCTTGGTGTCCTTGCCATAGCTGCCCGCTTCGCTGCGGAAGCAGGGCGTGAAGGCGCAATGCCGCACGGGCAGCGTGTCTCCGGCCAGCACTTCCTCCCGGTAGAGGTTCGTCACGGGTACTTCCGCCGTGGGAATGAGGTACAGCGGGTCTTCGCCGCGATGGGTCTTGAAGAGATCCGCTTCGAATTTCGGCAACTGGCCCGTGCCGTACATGGCGTCGGGCAGCACCAGGTACGGCGGCAGCACCTCCTGCCAGCCCGCCGCCGTCTGGCGATCCAGCATGAAGGAGATGAGGGCCCGTTCCAACTTGGCGCCTGCGCCCTTCAGCACGGCGAAGCGCGCGCCGCTGATCTTGGCGGCGCGATCCAGATCCAGGATGCCCAGCTTGGTGCCCAGCTCGATGTGATCCTTGGGGGCAGTGATGGCCGCAGGCTGGCCCCAGCGCTTGATTTCCACGTTGCTGTGTTCGTCCTTGCCCACGGGCACGCTTTCGTGGGGCACGTTGGGAATCGTGGCAAGAAAGGCGCGGTAGGCGGCTTCCGCTTCCCGCTCGGCGCTTTCCAGGGCCGAGAGCTTCTGCCCCACTTCGCGCTGGGCCACGATCAGGGCTTCCGCATCCTGCTTTTCCCGCTTGAGGCGCGCCACTTCCTCGGAAACCCGATTGCGCTCGGCCTTCAATGCCTCGGCCTCCTGGATCACCCGCCGCCGTTCCGATTCCAGCCGCTGATAGCCTTCCTGGTCGAACTGGAAGCCGCGGGAGCCAAGCCCCCGAAGCACCGCATCGAGATCATGGCGTAGAAGGTTGGGATCGAGCATGGGAAAACCTCATCTGTACGTGTAAATCGCAGAAACGATTCCGAGCAGGAGCAGGGGATAAAGGCCCCGATTGCCCTATTATGCATTTTCTTCATAGGGGAAGTTGCACCCCATTGGTTCTTCGGCGTACGAAGCGAGGGGGGAACCGAAGTTCCCCCCTCGCTCATCCGTTCAGGCTTGGGTTAGAAGCTGAAGAAACGATAGGCCACGCCGAATCCGAGCCACGCGGGCTGATAGACCTTGTTGAACTCGGTCTGGGTGAAGCTGACCACCCCGTGGATCTGGGGGGTGAAAGCGTATTCCACGCCGATGCGGCCGGAGAGCTTCTTGCCCTTGCCGGAATTGTTCAAGCCGCCGTTATCGGTGAAGGAAGACAAAGTGGCGGTACCTTGGCGCCAATCCACAAAGCCCATGCCACCGAAGAAGGTCACCTTGTCCACGGTCTTGAAGACGTCAACGCCCATGTTGAAGTGCTTGGGCTTGCGGCCTTCCAGGCCGGAACCAGGGACACCCTGGATGGAGAGCATGTTGGCATGGAGGCGGAAGCCGAAGCCAGGACTGGTTTCAATATTGAGGCCTCCACCCACGTTGTAGCCGGTCAGGCTGGCAGAACTGGTCATCTTGGCGAGATCGCCGCTGGCGACGACCAGGTCGACGTTGCCCTGAAGGGTGAACTTGGGCCCGGCCGCCAGCAGGGAGGCTGCCAGCAACGGCATCAGTGCGAGAGTTCGCGTTAAACGCATAGTTGATCTCCTAGGATTGAAAACGAGAGGGCCTTACCACTTCAAGCCAGTGGAAATACGGACGGAACGTCCGCCCACGTAGGAACCAGGTCCGTATGTGCCGTAGCCGAGACGGTTGGTGGTGGACGTGTTCCAGGGCAGGGCGAAGTACCCAGCTTGTGCGGTATCGGTCGCATAGGTCGTGGCAGTAGCCTGGGTATCGACGGACAGACCGGCAAGCTGCCAGTGGTTGAACACGTTGAAGACCGTCGCTTCGATGAAGTAGCGGAGCTTGGAAACCACGGGCACGTCCACGCCCATCTTGAAGTCGCAGTTGAAGGTGTCGTTGAAGCGACCGAAGCCACGCTCGCCGAAGAAGCGGGTGTAGGTGTTGGGGTACTGGGCGGCAATGGTGGTGCCGGCCGCGATCGCGTCATTGCGAGCTTCGAACTGGTTGGTGCGGGTCAGGCTGTAGGCGCCGCCGCCGGCGTAGTTGAACATCAGCGAGGCGTTGAAGGTGGCGCCTTCCTTGGTGCGGGTGACGTAATCCAAGTGCATGCCGGCGCGGTGGCGCTGGTCGCTGTTCAGGTAGCCGTAGGGGGCATAGTAGCCGACATTGCGGCCATGGGCCGTGTGCACGGCGTCGTAGTTGCCCAGCACGTCGCCCACGGGGCCGGTGTTGGAACCGCCGGAATCGCCGCCTTCACCGTTGCCGCGCAGCATGGCGTAGGTGTAGTTGCCGCCGAAGCGCAGGTCGGAGGTGATGCGGGCATCGAATTCGAACTCGACGCTGCGGTAATCGCGCTTGATGCGGGGATCGGTGGCCCAACGGGTGGCGACGGAGCCCACGGCACCGATGCCGGTGGCCGCCTTGGGCGTGTAGCCGGTTTCGTCCATGATGGTAAGGAAATCGTTGTACATGTCCTTGAAGGTGCGGTTCACGTACGTGACGCGCATGAAGGAGCCGTCACGGAAGGCATGCTTGATGTCGAAGCTGTACTCGTCCACGGAGGGCGCCTTGAGCTTCGAATCCACGAAGTTGCCGGAAGCGCCGCCGACGCCCTGGAAGCCGTCGGCATTGATGGCCCAGTTGGCGAGATTGGTCACTTCGGCGTAGGTGGCGCCGTTCATGTTCCAGATGTTGTTAGCGGGATCCAGGAGGATGGGCTGGTGGGTGGCGCCGCCCCATCCGTACCACTCGCGCACGGGGTTGCCGGCCAGGGTGAACTTGTTGGTGAAACCGTTGTGCAGGGCGCCCACGTAAACGGCGTAGCTGCCACGGAACAGCCAGGCCTGATCGCCGAAGAGGTCATAGGTGGCCTGGAAGCGGGGCGAGAACTTGCCCGACTTGATGTTGGGGGAACCCAGGGTGTCCTTGGCTTCCACGTGATCGTAGCGGCCACCGGCCATGAGCTGCAGGTGATCGTTCACGGCCAGGGCGGCGTTCACGTAGTAGGATCCCATTTTGCTGGTGGCCTTGCCGCCATCGGAGAAGCCCAGTTCGATGGTGTTCCACTGATCGGCGTCCTGGGCCCAGTTGGTCACGATGTACGTGCGGTCGGCGTTGATGCCTTCCAGGAACATGCGGATGCCCGTGGGGGTCTGATCGTTGGGGGCCGAGCGGTCCATGGTCAGGAACTCGAAGCCCGCATCGAAGGTCCAGGTGCCCACGGCGGTGTTGGGCAGGAACCAGGTCAGGTTGGCATTGATGGTCTGGGTGTCACGCTTGTCGCCGGCGCCCTTCTTGAAGCTGCCGTTGTTGATGGCGTAGTAGCTGCCGTTGTTGTAGGCGCCGGAGATGCGCTGGGGGAAGGGGCGGGACAGATCGCCGCCGCCGCCCAGGTTGTCCATCTTCTTGGAGTAGCGGGCTTCCAGGTTGAAGTTGCTCCCGAGCACGCCGCGATAGGTCAAGGTGCGGTACTCGTTGCGGTTGTCGGAATCGTAGAGGGCGTTGGGCTCCAGGGCGCCGCCGGTGTCACGGTTGGTCTGGGTGACCTTGTTCTTGTTCATGGCCATTTCCAACGTATGGTTGGAATTGATGGCGTAGGTCAGCTTGGCTTCCCAGAATTTGGTTTCCAGAATCCGGGTGTACGACGTACCCACCGTGCTGGGAATGTAGGCCGGGCTGCCATAGATGGTGGTCGTGGGAGGGTTGGAGAACGTGCCGCCCGAAGCGGAGTTCGGGAAGAACTTGGTGGAGAGGGAGAACCACAGGCGATCCTTCAGGATCGGGCCGCCCACCAGCAGGGTGTGTTCGGCGCCCCGGAGGTCTTCGGCATAGTTGGTGCCCGCATTCGAAGGCACCACGGCGGGCCGAAGGCCGCGAGGCGTCTGGGCGCTCCAAGAAATGCGGCTGAGGTTCGTGCGGAAAACGCCCGAGAACTCGTTGCCGCCGGTCTTGGTGATGGCGTTGACGATGCCGCCGGTGAAGTTGCCGAAGCGAGCGTGAACGGGGCTCTGGATCACCTGGGTTTCGGCGATGGAGTCGTCCACGAAGTAATTGCGGCCGGTGGAATCGTTGAACACGTTATCGGCGATGTCGGTGCCGTTCAGCAGGAAACGGTTGCCGGTGGTCATGCCGCCACGCATGGTGACGCGGCCGCCCGCGGCAGAATTGGTGGTGACGCCGGGGGAGAGGAGGGCCACGGTGTCGAGGCCGCGGGTGGTGCGGGGCAGCACGTCCAGCTGCTCCGAGGTCACGTTGGTGCTGGCCTTCACGTCCGTCTTGTCCACGGCGGCGGCGGCGGCAAACACTTCCACCACAGCACCGGTGGTTTCAGTGGCCTTGCCGGCGATGATGTCCTGGCGGATCACCTGGCCCAGGCCCACCTCGGCGGTGGTGCGGGGGATCATGTAGCCGTCCTTGGTGGCGACCACCTGGTAGAAGCCAGGGGGCAGCAGCGCGGCGCGGAACGCACCCTTGGCGTCGGTGGTGACCACGCGGACGCCCTGGAGGGCAGGAGAGGTAAGGCGAACCTGGGCGCCGACGACGGGTTCACCCGTCTTGGTGCGGATGCTGCCGACCAGTGAGCCGGTGGATTCCTGGGCGATCAAGGGTGCGGCAATGACGACCAGGGCCAGGTAAGAAAGATTCCTGAGATGGGATCGATTCATGGATTGCTCCGTTTAGTCCAAAAGGCGATCGAGGGTTAGAAGCGGATGCCGAAGTTGACTTCGGAGGCCACACTGGTGTTGGTGCCGGCCAGGGGGTTGCCCAGGCGCACCGTGAACGCATTGACTTCTACGCTGAAATTGCGGTTCAGCTGATAGCCGAGGCCAGCCAACAGACCCACGGACGTGGTCTTCTTCTCGAATTCGTCCTGGATGGTGACGACGGTCGTAGGCGTAATCCGGTTACTAACCAGGGTGTACGTCACCCGGGAACCGGTATCGCGGAAGGTGGTTTTGTAGAGACCAATGCGCAGACCGCCCTGGACGAAGAAGCTTTCGCCGAAGGTGTGGCGATAAAGGCTGGTGAGTTCGAGGCCCTTGGCTTCGGGCTTGCGGATGCGGGCTTCGTAGGTCTGGCCGGCCACCTGGGGGGTGGGAATGTACGAAATCATGGTCTGGTCGCCGGGGAAGAAGCGGTAGCCCGCTCCGAAGACCCAGGCGGAGGACTTGTTGAAGCTGTACGTGGCTTCGAACTGCGGAGAGAAACTGAAGGCGGCATCACCCGTGACAGCCTTGGCAGACCCGGACACAGGACCTCCGCCAAACTTGAGGGCACCGCTCCACCCTTCTTCCTGGGCGGAGAGACCGATAGCCGCTGCGAGCACGAGAGCAGCGAGACGCGTGATCGAGAAAAGGTTTGACACTGAGTTTACCTCCGCGGCTCAGCCGCAAAAAAATGGA
>JAJTBC010000066.1 GCA_021287085.1 Bacillota bacterium
TGGCGCTGAGGCTCGATCCCACCTTCGTCATCACGGGCAATTACGCCCAGCGAAACTTCAACGCCTATTACGCGGGCACCAACCTGCCCACGCTCTTCAAGCAGCAGGAGCGCGGGAAGTTCCGGGCCTACGGTGGCAGCGTGATGCTGGGTAATCCCTCTGAATTTCTGGCCACGGCGGATTTCCGCAGCACCAATCGCGGCGAACTGGGCGAAGCCAATCGCTTCGGCGGCGATGTTCGCTGGGCGGGCATGGACGCCAAACTCCAGATGGGCGCGGCCATGCACCGTGTCAAGGCCTTCAACGTGCTGCGCGTGGATCGCATGACGCCTTCCTACAGCCTCTCCCACTGGGAAAGCCGCGCCTGGGCCATGTATGAGACGGGTCGCTATTCCTTCAGCCTCGATGGCATCCATCAGAATTTTGATGATCGGCAGAATCCCAACCTGAACGGCGAGAAGGTAGCCTTCGAGTGCGTGGGCTCCGCAGGCGTGCGCTTCACGCCCGCCGTCAAGGTCTCCGCCGATCTTAGTTACGGCACCAACGCCTTGTTCAAGAAAGAAGTGCGCGGTCTGCTTCGGGCGGAATACCGCTTCACCCTGGGTCGCAAAGGAGGCAGTCGATGATTCGGAGAAACGTTCTCCTTTCGTTTGCGGTGGCGTTGGCCTTTGGCGCCATGACCGCCTGCGGCGTGATCTCCAGTGAAAAGAGCTTTGCCGCTACCCATCCTCAAGAACTGGGCGCGGGCCGTCCCCAGTGCGTGGCCTGCCACGAAGGCGAACTGAAGGGCGCGGGCAAGAGCTTCGCATCCTTCAACCACACGCCGACCTTTGTTAAAGAGCATAAGGTGCAGGCCGGACAGGACGGCAACGTCTGCGCCACCTGCCACAGTCAGTCCTTCTGCGCCGATTGCCACAGCGGCAAGAGCCCCATGTCGCCCTCGACCAAGCTCGGCGATCGGCCCGACCGCCTGTCGCCGCACCGAGGCAACTACCTGGTGACCCATCGCATTGAAGGCAAGATGGATCCCACCAGCTGCTTCAAGTGCCATGGCCGCGCCAACAACGACAAATGCACCACCTGCCACCGGTAGGTCAACGGTCACGGGATGAAGAGGTACACGATGAGCAGAACCAAATGGATGATCGGAACGTGTCTCGCGGCGGCGGTCGCTCTGTTGGGTCTGGCTTGCACCAGCACGACCCGCGATAACGCTCCCCAGTTCAACGCCCAGAAGGGCCAGCATCCCGCTGGTTGGATGACCACCCACTGGGAGGACTACTCCAAGAATCCCGCCCAGTGCACCCCCTGCCACGGCTCTTCCGTGGATGCTTCCCAGGGTGCTGGCACCTCGGGCATCAGCTGCTTCAAGTGCCATCCCAGCGGAGCGGGTCACCCCGCAGGCTGGAGCGTGGCCAGCCAGCACGGGCGTCTGGGAGCTCAGGCCGCTCCCGGAATGGGCAAGGGATTTGCCACCTGCGCCAAGTGCCACGGAGCGGACTACAAGGGTTCCGGCCAGGCCGTGTCGTGCATGAGCTGCCATGTCAGCGCGCCGCATCCCGCCAAGCCTTGGAACGGTGCCACCGCTTCGCTGCCCAATCACACCCAGACCAACATCAACAATGCTTCCGAATGCGCCAATTGCCATGCGGGAGGCGCCAACTCGACCATGAGGCCCAATCCTCCTGCCGCCAATGGAACGGCTCCGGGTTGCTTCAACAACACGCTCTGCCACGGCACGCATATCTAGGGAGGTGCGTGATCGAAACATCCCAAGCAGGATTTCCCACCCAACCTCGTCTTTTCTGCAAGATCTTAGTCAGAAGGAGAACCTAGCATGCAGACCAAATCCTTCAACAAACTCTTCGGGTTCCTGGTAGCCGCTTCGGTGGCCCTGGTCCTCGTCGGATGCCGTGGCTCCGCTGGCCAGACTGGCGCGACCGGCCCTGCCGGCCCTGCTGGTCCCGTCGGACCTACTGGCCCCATCGGCCCCGTTTCCACCCCCATGATCGATGCCAGCCAGTACACGGCCGATCAGTGGACCGCCCTCAGCCCCTCCGTGACGGTCAACAAGGTCGCTATTACCAATGGCAAGCCTGAAGTGACGTTCACCGTGAAGGATGGCGCAGGCAACATCATCAAGGGCATGGATAGCTGGACCTCCAAGAGCGCCACAGCTTCGCTCACCAGCTATCCCAACTTCGCCTTCGCCGTGGCCAAGCTGGTGCCGGAAGACGCCACCACCAAGGCCCCCAGCAAGTGGGTCAGCTACATCATCAGCAGCACGCCCAATCTTGCCAGCCCCACGGCAACCCCGACTCGTCCCACCACGGACAACACGGGCACCCTGACCTTCGACGCGAACACGGGCACCTACAAGTACGCCTTCTACCGCGACATCGCGGGCATGAAGGCCTGGCTGGACGCCCAGACCGTGACCGGCGCCAACAACAAGGCCGATCTCGGCGATCTCACCTTCGACAAGACCCTCGTTCATCGCCTCACGGTCCAGTTCTCTGGCAACCTGCGCGGCACGGGCTCCAATACTCCGAACGGCGTGACCAGCAAGACTGCGGTGCCGCTCACCAATCCCGTCAACGCCATTTTTGATTTCATTCCCGGCGCGGACCTCGCCTGCGCGGCCGTTCCGGCGGGCACCGATGTGCGCGACGTGATCTCCATCGGCAAGTGCAACGAGTGCCACGACAAGCTGGCCTTCCACGGCGGCGGTCGTGTGGAAGCGCGCTACTGCGCGGTGTGCCACACCGATCAGCGCAAGTACGGCTACGCCGTGGCCACCGCTGGCACCACCACCACTTATTCGGGCAGCACCAACAAGTTCACCTATGACGGCACCAATACCTATGCCGCTGGCGATCTCACGGTGATGGTGCACAAGATCCACATGGGCACCGAACTGACCAAGACTGGCTACAACTACGCCAATGTGAAGTTCGAAACCATCGGCTACTCCATGCTCGAAGGCGGGCAGAAGCTCTGCCTCAAGTGCCACTCCAATGTGGCTCAGGCCGACAACTGGTTCAACAAGCCCAGCCGCTTGGCCTGCGGAAGTTGCCACGACGGCATCGATTGGGCCACGGGCGCAGGTCACACCGGCCCGCACGGCAACGGCGGCCCCCAGGTCAACGATCAGAACTGCGCCAACTGCCATTTGGCCATATACACCAAGGGCGGCCATCGTAATCAGGACATCACCCCCCACAATCCCACCATCGCCATGGGCCTCAAGACCCCGGTCTATGAAGTCAAGTCCGCTGCGGTCAGTGGCACTACGGCCACCGTGGTCTTCAAGATCACCATGGACGGCACCCCTGTGACCTATGTGCCAGCGGTTGCCGGTGTGGTCGCCAATCCTCTCACTGGCTTCACGGGTGGCCCCAGCTTCCTGTTCGCCTATGCCCTTCCCCAGGATGGCGTGACGGCTCCCATCGACTACAACAACCTGGGCCTAGCCAATGGTCAGCCCAAGACCGTTTCCATCGCCTCGCTGCTGAATACCACCACCGCTTCGACCAATGGAAGCATGACGGGGCCTGACGCCAGCGGCTATTACACCGCGACGATCATCAACGCCTTCCCAGCGGCCGCCAAGCTGCGCTCCGTGTCCCTCCAGGGCTATTTCACCCAGAACGCGGGCACCTGGGATTCCAGCGGCAACGGCCAGATCGATACCACCGACACGGCGACCTCCCCTCGCCATGCGGTTTCCG
>JAJTBC010000097.1 GCA_021287085.1 Bacillota bacterium
GGTACGTGGATTTTGGAGGCTACCCACACGGAGAAGGCTGCGTGGGGCGGATTTAAAGCAATCTTTCCGCTAGGGAATCGTCGCTACTTTGGGATTCGACAAGCTCAACCTCGAGGCCCCAAGGGTTTGGAATCCATCTTCTGGATTTTAGAGAAGAATGCTGAAGGTACGCTACGGGAAGCGGGGGAGGCAAATCCAGGCATGGACCCCAATCTTTTTGACGCTCCAGGCCTTTCACAAAGCTTTCGCATGATTCATACCCGCGATTGCCTCACCTTGGTAGAGCCGCATTCTGGCTGGATGTGGGTGTATGCGCTCAAAGATGGGAGCCTCAAAGAGCTGGTGCGTTTGCATCCCAAAATTGACGAACCGCGGGTGGAAAAGAATGATTTTAGTACGGTGGTGATTGGCATTCAGCCCATGGAGGACGATACGCTCCTGCTGGTAGTGCGTCCTGAATCAGTGGCCCTTTCCGATGATTACGCCAAGCGTATGGCGGTGGCTCAAAGCGCCGCCACTGCGGTAACGGTTGATCCCGGTCAACCGCAACCTCTGCTTTCACCGGAAAATCGATCCATGGAACTCATGGACTGGGCCTGGAAGCACCACCCTGATTTGCTCTGGATGAGCTTCGATCCGGCTAAAGGGGAACTGAAGGAATGCATTCCACCGCCTGCGGGAGCCAAGCACGAGATTCGATCCATGATGGAATACCTTACCTTCCGTTGGTTGCCCACTTGGGATGGCAAGGTGGAATTCCGATCCCTAGAGCAACTCATCGACGAAGGCAAGCGGGCTGAGGCGATGGAAGAAGAGAAGAAACAACAATCGAAACCGAAGTCAGCGACAAAGAAGAAGAGTGCGCCTACGCCACGTTCTGGCATTGAAAAAAACCGAGAGTGAGAGGCAGAAGCGGTTCCGTAGGTTCCGGGCTTGAAGATGAGCGTTAAGATAGAGAACTCATCCTGCCTGCGGAGAAGCAATCCATGCACATCAATGAACTTCTGACGACGGTGGTGGACCTGGGAGGCTCCGATCTTCACCTGAAGGTGGGCAACCACCCCATCACCCGCGTGAAGGGTCGCCTCACGCCATTGACCCAGTTCAAGAAGCTGGTGCAGGAAGACACCATCGCCATGGCCTATTCGATCATGGCCACGGATCGCCAGAAGGCGAAGTTCAAGGACAACCTGGATCTGGATCTGGCCTATTCGGTGCCTTCCCTGGGTCGCTTCCGCTGCAACATCTTCAACCAGCGCGGGACCGTGGGCATGGTGCTGCGCGTCATTCCCCGGCGCATCTTCAGCATCGAGGATCTGATGCTGCCTCGCGCCTTGAACAAGATCGCCGAAGAGCAGCGGGGTCTGGTGCTGGTGACCGGCACCACGGGTTCAGGGAAATCCACCACCCTGGCGGCCATGATCGATCTCATCAACGCCACCCGCAACGAGCACATCCTCACCATCGAAGATCCCATCGAGTACCTGCACCGGGACAACATGTCGATCATC
Source organism: Bacillota bacterium (assembly GCA_021287085.1). GTDB lineage: Bacteria > Acidobacteriota > Holophagae > Holophagales > Holophagaceae > JAYREN01. The sequence continues at coordinate 1,512 of JAJTBC010000097.1, forward strand.
AATCAGAGGGAGGTGGAAGCCGATTGCAAGAGCTTCGCCACCGCGCTGCGTGCGGCCTTGCGCCAGGATCCCGATGTGATTCTCGTGGGCGAAATGCGTGATCTCGAAACCATCGAGACCGCCATCCATGCGGCGGAAACGGGACATCTGGTGTTCAGCACGCTGCACACGCTGGATGCCACGGAAACCATCAACCGCATCATCAGCGTGTTCCCGCCCCATCACCAGAAGCAGGTGCGCCTGCAGCTGGCCCAGGTGCTGAAGGCCGTCATCTCCCAGCGCCTCGTGCCCAGGGCCGATGGCCAAGGCCGTGTCCCCGCAGTGGAAGTGATGATCACCACCGAGACCGTGCGCACCTGCATCGAGGACAAGGAGCGCACCAAGGGGCTGCGCGATGTGATCGCCGCAGGCACCAGCCAGTACGGCATGCAGACCTTCGACCAGAGTCTCTATTTCCTGTTGCAGGAAGGCCTGATCTCCGTGGAAGAAGCCCTCAAGCGCGCCACCAACATCGGCGAGTTCAAGCTCAAGCTGGAAGGAGTCAGCTCCACCAGCGACATGGCCCGCACCAACATGGAGCGTGGCATGTCCATCACCACGGGAAGCGGGCGCGAAGCTGGAGGCGAACCCTTGCCGGAGCCGACCAAAGCCAAGGCCAAGCCGGCGCAGTTCGTGATCCCCGAAAACCAGCAGACGGTGGTTTCTCCCGAAATCAAAGTGCAACTGGCGCGGTAGAAAAGCTTTGTCACTCTGGAGAGACGAGGTCTCTCCCCGAAATCCCGCTGTACTCCTGTGTTTGAGTGACTGTCTCCATGCCCCCAAGCGTTCCTCTTTCCCTCTTTGAAGCCTGGCAAGAAGCTCCCGCCGACGACGAACTAAGGCTCGTGCCCATCGGCGGTCTTGGCGAATTCGGCATGAACGCGCTGGCAGTGCATACGGCCAAAAGCTTGTTCCTGGTGGATTGTGGCCAGCTGTTCCCCTCCGACGACGAACCAGGCATCGATAGCATTGTGCCGGATTTCGCGTACCTGGAGCCGTTCGCGGACCGCATCGACGCGGTGCTGCTCACCCACGGCCACGAGGATCATCTGGGGGCGCTGCCCTATTTCCTGGAACGCTGGCCCGTGCCGGTGTACGGCACGGCCTTCACCCTGGGCCTGCTGGAGGGCAAGCTGCGGGAGTTCGGCTTGGACCGCTCGCTGCTCCGCCGCGTGGAGGATTTCCAGCGGCTGCCCGTGGGCTGCGGCGAGATCGAAGCGGAATGGATTCCCATCACCCACAGTATTCCCGACGCCTGTGCCCTGGCGCTGCATACGCCCTGGGGCGTGATCCTGCACAGCGGCGATTTCAAGCTGGATGCCACGCCCACAGACGGTCGCTTGACCGGCGTAGCCCGCCTCAAAGCCCTGGGCGACGAAGGCGTGGCGCTGCTGATGTCCGATTCCACCAACGTGATGCGCTCCGGCTGGTCGCCCTCGGAAGAAGCCTGCCGCGAGGGGCTGCGCGAGGCCTTCCGCCGCACTTCGGGCAAATTGTTCGTGGCGCTGTTCAGTTCCCACATCCATCGGCTTCAGACCTTGCTGGATCTGGCCTTTGAAGAAAACCGGGTGGTCGTGCCCCTGGGGCGGAGCCTGGAGCGCAACATCGCCGTGGCGCGGGAATTGAAGCGCCTGCGGCTGCCCGACGACCTGTTCATCCAGCCCAACGAAGCGCCGCTTTTCGCGCCCAACCGCATCCTCACCCTTTGCACCGGCAGCCAGGGCGAAGCCATGAGCGCCACGGCGCGGCTGTTGCGGCGCGAAGTGAAGGGCCTTGCCATCGAGCGCGGCGACCGACTGGTGCTGAGTTCCAGGGCCATTCCAGGGCACGAAGTGGCCATTTCCAAAATGCTGGATGAAGCGGCACGGCAAGGGGCCGAAACCGATACCGAAACCCTCGGCACCGTGCATGTGTCGGGCCACGGACAGCGAGAGGAAGCGGCGGAACTGATCCGCTGGACACGCCCTCGCTGGATGATGCCCGTTCATGGCACCTATCGCCATCTGCAGGCCCATGGCCGCATCGCCGAGGAACTGGGCTGGTCCTCGGATCGCGTGCTGCTGGTGGAAGGCGGCACCTGCATCCGCTTCCGTCATGGTCACGAGCCGGAGATTCCGGGTTCCGTGCCGGTGGGGAAATACTTCGTGGATCAGGGGGTGGAGCATCGCGTGGATGCCCGTGTGGTGCGGGATCGGCTCATTCTCCAGGAGGATGGCATCGTCATTGTCACCCTTGTGATCGATGGCGCCACGGGCGAATTGGCCAGCGATCCCGCCATTCTCACCCGTGGTTTCGTGGTGCTTTCCGACGACGAAGCCTATTCGGATCTGCTGCGCAACGCCGCTCGCAAGGCCTTCGAGGAAGCGCCCCCCGAAGTGCGCCAGGACAAGGATCTGCTCATCGAGCTATTGCGTCAGACCCTCCGACGCATCATTCGCAAGACCACCGAAACCCGCCCCATGGTCGTGCCGATGCTTTTGGAAGCGTGATCGCCGGGCAAGCCTGACCGCAGTGGCCTTTCCTTCTACTCGCGGCCTCTTCGCTGCTCCTTCAGGGCGGTCTGCAGCTCTTTCTGGAACTGATCCACGAGCATGATCAAACGGGCCTGCTGGGCGGGCGTAAGGCTTTCCCGGATCTCGGCCTCGAAGCGCTGGCGGGCCTCCTGCTGCTCTTTCTGGAGGGTTTCGAGGCGCTCGACGATGGGACGCAACCGAGCGTTCTTCTCCTCCTCCGATCCGGTGCCCATGAGGATGTTCTGGGTCTGCTGGCGGAGCTGCTTGATTTCCTTGCGGCGTTCCAGGGTGGCCAGATCGAAGGCTTCCCAGCGATCGGCGATGAGCTTGGCCTTTTCAGGGCTGATGCCCGTGGCTTGGTGGATGCGCTCGGTGCGGAGCGTGTGGAGGCGTGTCATCACGGCATTGCGGGCGGCCATTCGGCGTCCACCGCCGAATCGGCCCTGGGCCGGCAGGATGCTGGTGGTGAGGCCGAGGATGAGGAGAAGGCGGATCATGGCAAACCTCGGAATCAATGGGCAGCCGGCCGAGAGAGGGACTCCAGCCGCTCCAGCACCGCGTTGGCTTCGTTCAGGGAAAGATCGGAAAGCTGCACGATGGCTTCATCGTTGTCCTTTTCCTCATCGAGAAAAGGGGTATCCAGGTCCTGCAGCTCCACCGAGGCCTGGGAGGCGGAGGGTTGCTGGGAGCGGCCCAGCCAGAAACCAGCAGTGCCCAGACCGGAGGCCAGCAGGAGGGTGGCGGCGGCCAGCCACAGGCGCCGGTGAGGGTGGGCGACGGGGAGCTTGCGAAGGATGCGACCGGGCAACTGCTCGAAGTAGCCACTGGGAGCCAGGGCCTGGGGCGCTTCTTCCTGGGCCAACCACTGCACCCTGGCTTCGGCGCAGGCAGGGCATTGGCGCAGATGGGCCAGCACCGCGGGATCGGAGGTCAGGGCATCGCGCTCAATGGCGTCCAGAGCCGTTTGACAGGCGGGAGGAAGGGGCATCTCGGAGAAGGCGTTCATGGCCGGGCTTCTTTCATGTGGCGGGTGAGATTCTTGATGGCGTGGAAAATGTGGGCTTTCACGCTGCCCACGCTGCCCCCGATCTCACGGGCGATTTCTTCGTATTTCCAATCGTGCTCCAGCTTCAGGGAAACCACTTGGCGCTGGCGGGGCGGGAGCTTGGGAAGGGCTTCCTTCAACCGCTGGAGGGCCTCGTGATCGAGGTAATCCATGAGAGGGGTGTGGTCCACCCGCAGCGCGGCGTGTTCCTGACCATTTTCCATCCCATCCAGGGATTCATGACCCGAACGCTGGCGGTCGAGAAAGTTCAGGGCCTGGCGGGTGGTGATGGTGAGCAGCCAGGTGCGGAAGCTGGCTTCAAAGCGGAATTTCGGCAGGGCTCGATGCACCCGCAGGAAGGTTTCCTGCACCACGTCGTCGGCGTCCAGATGGTTTTTCACGATGGAAAAGGCCTTGCCGTACACGTCCCGCTGGAACCGCTCCACCAGGCGGGCAAAGGCCTGGTCGTCGCCCTTCTGGGCCAGGCTCACCCATTGCTTCACTTCCGGGGCGTGGTAGGGAGAGTCGAGGTCAGGCAGCATCAAGGTTTGGCAGGCGGCAATCCACATGGGCTTCGGGTCCTGGAGGCCGGGATCGAAAAGGCCTCGTAAAAGTGGACCCGCGGAGGAAGGATCGGGTTGAATGGTAGAACCCCCTGGAGGATTCTCCCATGACCATGTCCCGCAGCCGCATTTATCCCCTGCTTACCCAGGAGCAGCTCCAGAAGCGCATCCAGGAGCTGGGGGCCCAGATTGCCAAGGATTACGCCAACAAAGACATGGTGATGATTGGCCTGTTGAATGGGGTCTATCCCTTCTTCGCGGATCTGGCCCGCAGCACCGACCTGGATTTCGAAGTGTCCTTCATGCGCGTGGCCAGCTACGGCGGCGGCATGGAAAGCACCGGAGAGGTGAAGGTCATCCAGGATCTCGACAGCTCCATTCGGGGTCGCCACGCCCTCATCGTGGAAGACATCGTGGATACGGGCCTCACCCTCGACAAGGTGCGCAAGATCCTGCTGGATCGCGAACCCGCCAGCCTGCGGGTGGCGGCCCTGCTCGACAAGCCCAGCCGCCGCCGCGTGGAAGTGCCCGTGGACTACGTGGGCTTCTCCATCGAAGACCATTTCGTGGTGGGCTACGGCCTGGATCTCGACGGCAAGTTCCGCAACCTGCCCTACGTGGGCATCTACAACCCGGCTTGAGAAGGGCTTGGCACGTGAGAAACCACTGGCAAGGCATGGTCGCTCTTGGGCTCCTCGTCGGCGCCCTGGGATGCGGCTATCGCCGACTGGATCGCGTGCCTCGCACCCAGGCCTGGATGGTGAAGGGCGAAACCATCCGCATCGCCAGCTTCCGCAATCATACGCCGCGCCTGGGACTGGAAGAGCCCTTCCGCAAGGCCCTGGAGAACCGCATCGTGGCCGCTTCTCCCTGGAAGCTGGTGCCCCAGGCCGGAGGCTCCCGCTGGGTGCTCCAGGCCACCCTGGAAAAGTACGAGCTGCGGCCTTTGGGGTTGTCCCTGGGCAACGCCCAATCCAAGGGCAGCGCAGGCACGGCCAGCCGCGTGGAAGTGGTGGTGGTGGCCTCGGTGCAACTGCTGGATGGGCAAACCGGCGCCCTGGTGGCCTCCCGGCCTCGACTCACCTTCAGCAACCAGTACCGGGTGGCCCAGAACTTCGCCAGCTTCGATAACCGCGAATTGCAGGTGATGGAAACCCTGGCCGACGATTTCGCCGAAAGCTTTCTCACCCAGCTGCTGGAAGGGACCGAGTGATGGCCTTGCCCCAAGGGTGGTTGAAGGCGGAGTACGCCCTGGTGCACGGCGAAGATGGCGATGGCCGCCGGGAAGCGGTGGAAGCCTGGAAGGCCCGCCACGTCGATGCCGAATGGGAGGATTTTTCCCTGCTGGTCTGCGCCGAGAACTGCCCCTGGGCCGAGGTGCAGAACGCCCTTTCCGAATCGGCGCCCTTCGGCGTGGCGCGGGTGGTGATCGTGCCCCAGGCCGACAACCTGCTGGAAAAGCCCAAGGAGCTGCCCGCTTCCATCAAGGCGCTGTTGACGCAGCCCCTGCCCGACACGCGCCTGCTGCTGGTGTGCCGCAGCGCCCTCAGCGCCGCGCCGGGCAAGAGCCTGGGCGCCAAGCCCTTTTCCGATTGGAACAAGGAAGGCCGCGTGCTGAAGGTGGGCGCCTTGGATGCCAAGGAGGCTCCGGCCTACGTGGAAGCCCTGGCCGAGAGCCTGGGCCTGCGCCTGGGCAGCGGCGTGGCCCAGCGGCTGGCCTCGCGCATGGGCGGCCATCCCGGCGTGCTGCGCCGCACCCTGGAAGTGCTGGATCTGCTTTCCGAGGATCGTCGCGTGGATGGCGCCATGGTGGATCGCGCCACCTTCCGCCTGGGCGAACAGAACGCCTTCGCCTGGTCCCAGGCCTGGCAGAAAGGGCAGACCTCCCAGGCCCTGGCGGCCCTGCGGGTGGCTCTGGAAGATGATCCCAGCGGCGCGCCGCTATCGCTCTTGGCCCAGGCCCGGCGCGAAGTGGATCGCCTGTCGCGCCTGGCCGAAGCCAAGGCCCAGGGTGCGAAGCCCTCGGAGCATCTGGCGCTGCTGGGCCTTTCCCCCAAGCAATCCTTTCTGCTGGACGGCTACCACCGCGTGGCCGACAAGCTCGGCGCTGCGGGCGCAGCCAAGCTCCTGCGCCTCATCAATCAGACCGATCTGGATCTCAAGGGCCTGGCCCTCAGCGGCGGCGCCACGCCCTTGCTGCATCTCACCGTGACGCTCTCCAGGGCCTTTGCAGGGCTATGATGGGAGAACCTTTTTTCCTGATCTTTTTTCGGAGCACCCATGACTTCCTGTTCCGTTCCCACCCTCACGCCCATTGAAGCGGTGGAAGCCCAATCCGTGCTGCCTGCGGACTGGCAAGCCGATTTCCAGAATCTGGCTGCGGTGGATCTGCAGCCTGCGGTGCTGGAATTGATCCGCCGCACGTCGTCCCGATTGCCCCAGGACGTGATCGAGGCCCTGGCCGCGGGTCGGGCCACGGAAACCAAGGACAGCCGAGGCGCCAACGCGCTGGACACCATGCTGGAGAACGTGGTGCTGGCGGATTCGCACGGTGCGCCCCTTTGCCAGGACACGGGCACCGTGATCTTCTGGGTGCGCCATCCCTTCGGCCTCAGCCAGCGCCGGGCCAAGGCGCAGATCCGGCAGGCCGTGGCGGAAGCCACGAAGCGAAGCTGGCTGCGGCCCAATTGCGTGTCGGCTCTCGCCGCCAAGAATCCCGGCAACAACCTCGATCCCTTCGGCGAAAGCCATCCGGTGATCCATTTCGAGGAATGGGAGCATCCCACCGTCGAGATCCAGATCATGCTCAAGGGCGGCGGCTGCGAGAACGTGGGCGCCCAGTACCGGCTGCCCGACGTGGCCCTGGGCGCGGGCCGCGACCTCAAGGGCGTGCGCAAGTGCATCATCGATGCCGTGGTGAAGGCCCAAGGGCAGGGCTGCTCGCCGGGCATCCTGGGCGTGGCCATCGGCGGTGACCGGGTGGTGGGCTACGAGCGCAGCAAGGAATTGCTGCTGCGAAAGCTCACGGATACCAATCCCAACGCCGAACTGGCAGCCTTTGAATCCGCGCTCCTGGCGGATCTCAACACCCTGGGCATCGGCCCCATGGGCTACGGCGGCGCGACCACGGTGCTGGGCCTCTTCGTGGAAGAGCTCTGGCGGCATCCCGCCAGCTTCTACGTGAGCATCAGCTATATGTGCTGGAGCAGCCGCCGCATGACCCTGACCCTCGACGCGCAAGGCGGAATCGCCTTCCAGTGAGCCTCTGAAGGCCCAGGTCTGCTCTGTCCGTTTCCCATCACTCAAATCCTTGTTGGATGGAATCCCATGATCAAGCTCACCACGCCCCTTTCCGAAGCTCAGATCCGCGCCCTCAAGGTGGGCGACGAAGTGCTGCTCAGCGGCAACGTGATCCTCAGCCGCGACACCGGCCACAAGTTCATGGTGGAGAAAAAGCCCGATTGGCTGCGGCCCATCCTCGAAAACGCCGTGATCTACCATTGCGGCCCCGTGGTGGCCAAGAACCCCGATGGCACCTGGCGTTTCGTGGCCTCCGGCCCCACCACCAGCATTCGTGAAGAGCCGTACCAGGCGGAGGTGCTGGAAACCTACACCGTGCGCGGCGTCATCGGCAAGGGCGGCATGGGCCCGAAGACCAGCGCCGGGCTTCAGAAAGTGGGCGCGTGCTATTTCCACACCACCGGCGGCGCGGGCGCGCTGCTGGCAGAGCGCGTGAAGCGCGTCATCGACGTGAAGATGCTCGAAGAATTCGGCAGCCCCGAAGCCTTCTGGATCATCGAGGTGGAGGATTTCCCCCTGGTCGTCACCATGGACAGCCACGGCGGCTCCCTACACGACGAAGTGCTTAAGGCCAGCCAGGAGCGCGCCAAGGCGCTCACCGCCTGATGGCGCGCACCTATCACCAGCTTCGCGCCGATCTGCTCAAGGCCTTGGCGGTCTTTCTGGATGCGGAGGAAGCCCAGGCCGAAACCATGCGCTGGTTCGAGGATGGCCTGGGTCTGAGTCGTTCCTGGATGGTGCTGCACGGCGGCGAGGAAGCGCCTTCGGCCATTCAAGCGCAAGTGGAAACGTGGCTGGAGCGCCGCCGCCAGGGCGAGCCGTGGGCCTACCTCTTGGGCTGGAGCCTGTGGCGGGAGCGCCGTTTCGAGGTCACGCCCGCCACGCTCATTCCCAGACCCGAAACGGAACTGGTGCTGGAAGCGGCGCTCGACCTGGGCCGCCGTTTGAAGGTCGATCGCGTGGTGGATGTGGGCACCGGCAGCGGCATCCTGGGCATCACCCTGGCCCTGGAAACCTCCTGGGCCGTCACCGCCACGGATCTCAGCCCGGAAGCCCTGGCCGTGGCCCGCCGCAACGCCCAAAGCCTCGGCGCGGATCTGAGCTTCGTACAGGGCCATCTGCTGGACCCGGTGCCGGGGCCGTTGGGCCTCGTGGTGTCCAATCCGCCCTACGTCGATCCCGCCGACGCGCCCAGCCTGCAGCGGGAACTGGCCTGGGAACCCCCCAGCGCCCTTTTTGCCGAGGAGCGGGGCCTGGCCCTGAGCCTCGAATTGCTGCGCCAGGCCCGTCACCGCGCCGCCCCCGCCTGCGTGCTGGAAATCGGCGCCGGCCAAGGCGAACCCCTCACCGCCCACGCCCAAGCCATGGGCTGGAAGCGCGTGCAGGTGCATCAGGATCTCGCCGGGCATGATCGGGTGTTGATGGTGATGTAGCCCCAAGTACATAAGGAAAGCCACAGATCGGGACGAGAGGGAAAGGCATCTAGCGTCCCGCTTCTGATCCTGTCCATCTTGTTCATCCTGTTCTTCTTCCTCCGATTCTGTGGCCTCGCCCCGTACTGGCATGTCCTCTGCACAAGCTCCTGTCGGAGGCTTGCAATGCGGAAAATGTTGCCTATCGGAGTGGGGGCGGTGCTGGGGCTGGTGGGGGTCGGGTGCAGCCTGCCCAAGGCCCACGATCCGGGTCTCATGAAGAACCGCAAGGTGCCTTATGTGGAAGAAGCGCCTCCCGCAGGCCCCATTTCGGAAGGTTCGCTGTGGCGGGATCGGTCCATGGTGGGCGATCTGCGGGCCTCGCGGCTCAACGATCTGGTGACCATCCGCATCACCGAAAGCACCAGCGCCATTTCCAGGGCCAACCTCGACACCACCCGCAAGGGTTCCAATTCCTGGAGTGCGCCTTCGTTCCTTAACCGGCTCAACGCCTCAGGCCTCCTTTCCATCGGCAGCGGCGACAAGACTACGGGCACCAACAACAAGTATTCGGGCAACGGCACCACGGGCCGCAGCGCCATGTTCACCACCACGGTGACGGCGCGAGTGGTGAAGGTGCTCAACAACGGCAACGTGATCTTCGAGGGCTACCGGGATATCCAGCTCAACAACGAAACCCAGCGCCTCTATGTGGCGGGGCTACTCGACCCGCTGCGGCTCGACAACGCCAACAGCATTTCGTCGGCGCAGGTGGCGGAGCTGCGCGTGGGCTACGGCGGTACGGGCGTGGTGGACGAGACCGTGAAGCCGGGCTACATCAGCCGTTTGCTCAATTTCCTGTGGCCCTTCTGAGGAACTTCCCATGCGTTTCGTTGCGTTCGTTTCCCGTGTTTTTGGAATGCTTCTGCTGGCCAGCCTGAGCTTGGCCGCCGCCCCGGACAAGAGTTCGGACAAGAAGGTGGAGGCCCGCCTGCGCGATGTGGCGCGGCTCCAGGGTGTGCGCGGCAACCAGCTGCTGGGCTACGGCGTGGTGGTGGGCCTGGATGGCACCGGTGACAAGGATCAGACCAAGTTCACGGTGCAGAGCCTTACGAACCTGCTGGCGCGCCAGGGCTTGAGCATCAATCCTGCTGCCGTGAAGGTGAAGAACGTGGCAGCGGTCATCGTCACGGCGGAATTGCCGCCCTTCGCCAAGGCCGGTCAGAAGATGGACGTGACCGTGAGCAGCACGGGCGACGCCAAGAGCCTGGCAGGCGGCACGCTGCTGATGACGCCCCTGCAGGGTTCCGATAACCAGGTGTATGCCGTGGCCCAGGGGCCGGTGCTGGTGGGCGGATTCAGCGCCGCTTCCGGCGGAGCTTCCGTCACCAAGAACCATCCCACCGCCGGGCGCATTCCCGATGGCGCCCTGGTGGAGCGCGAGATTCCGGGCGCTTTCAACGACCGGGCCAACCTGCGCTACAGCCTGCAGGAAGAGGATTTCACCACTGCCATCCGGGTGGCCCATGCCATCAACGAAGAGCTGGGCGAAAAGGCGGCCCAGGCCGTGGATTCCCGCACCGTGGACGTGGGCATTCCCCAGGAATTCAAGGGCCGGGCCGTGGAACTGGTGGCCCGTTTGGAAAACCTCAACGTGCAGCTCAATCCCAAGGCGCGGGTGGTGGTCAACGAAAAGACCGGCACCGTGATCCTGGGCTCCGATGTGAAGATCGGCGCCGTGAGCATCGTGCAGGGAGGCCTTTCCATCGTGGTCAGCTCCACGCCCCTGGTGAGCCAGCCCAAGCCTTTGAGCCAAGGCAAGACCGTGAAGGCCGAGCAGAAGGACATCAAGGTCACGGAGGAAAAGCCCAAGACCCTTTCCATCGAACCCGGCGTTTCCGTGGGCAAGCTGGCGGAAATGCTCAATGGCCTGGGCGTGACGTCCAGGGATATGGTGGCCATCCTGCAAGCCATCAAGGATGCGGGCGCTCTGAACGCCGAGTTGAGGATCCTGTGAGCGATCTGAAGATCACCCCTCTCATCACGGCCGCCAAGCCCCAGCCGTCCGTTCTTGACAAGAACCTGAAAACAGCCAAGGAATTCGAAGGCATGCTCATGGCCCATCTCTTCCAATCCATGCGGAAAACGGTGGAGCCGTCGGGGCTTTTCGGCGAAAACGGTTCCGCCAAGCGCACCTACGACTATCTGTTCGATCAGGCCGTGGTGAACCAGGCCATGGATTCCGGCAAGGGCTGGGGCCTGGCGGAGAAGCTTGCCGCCAGCTGGAGCGGGAAAAATGGCTCGCCGTCGAACGGCACAAAAGGTTCATGACGACAAGATTTGATCCAAAGATGAAGTAATTCCCTCGGCAACCGATAGGATGGGAGTCGAGGTGAATTCATGCGCGTCACCGGCAAAACGAGCAGTGTCAAAACTACCCAGGGGGCGGGCGGCGTCAAGCCCACCACCGGGGCCGCGCCCGTGTCATCCACGGGAGGGGCGGGAGCGGTGGAAGATGCCGTTCAGGTTTCGGGCTCGGCTCAGTTCATCGCCGTGGCTCAGGCCCGGTTGGCCCAGATCCCGGAGATCCGCACCGAAAAGGTGGAGGCTTTGAGGGCCAAGCTGGACGCTGACGATTACCATCCCGACGGAGAGGCAGTGGCCGAAGGCTTGGTGCGGGAACACCTCCCCCCTCGCCGCGACCCGTAATGTGAGGCCGTGATCACGCCGTTGGGACAGCGTCAGGTCTTTCAGACAGCCAACCTGGAAGCGGCCAGGGCCTCTCTGGAAACCAGCGAGCAGATTCAGCGGGAGCAGGCCCGGCGCAAGCATGCGGAAGAGCGCATGGCCGAGGCCCAGGCGGAAGTGCATACCATTTCCAGTTCGGATGAGATTCGCACGGAGGAGCGCCGCCAGCGCCAGAACTCTTCGAGGCGCCATTCCCATGGCGACGAGGAAGAGGAGGGCGACCCCCAGGCCCAAACGGCAAAAGCTGCCGATGGGCACGTGGATTTCCTGGCCTGAGAGCGCCATGGGCAAGTGGTATGGGCCTTGCTGTTTCCCAGAACGAAAGGTTCTGGAGGTCTTCATGCTGCAATCGCTGCCTGATGTGCTGGATGATTTGGAACGACGGCTCGTCGAAGGGGAAGATCCCATGCCGTTGCTGGGCGCGGTGCGCTGGCCGGAGCTGGAAGGCTGGCCAAGCAATCGTGAAGAGGCCACCACGCTGAAGCTGAGGCTTTCCTCTCTGATGGCGTTGATTCATGGGTTGCAGGCGCCCCTTCAGGCCAGTCTCGTACCCTTGACCACCCATGGAGGCTACGGCGCCAAGGGCGCCATGCCTCTGCCTCGTTCCTTGTCCCTTCGTTTTTCCGACCACATCTAGGAGGCGGCCATGTCCAGTCTGTATGCCAGCCTCAACATCGGTCTCACGGGCCTGCAATCCAATCAGGCCGCCCTGAGCGTGGTGGGCCACAACATCGCCAATGTGCAGACGCCCAACTACAGCCGCCAGCGGGCGGTGATGGGCAGCAAGGGCGCCCAGCCATTCGGCAATCTGGAGTTCGGGCAAGGCGTGAGCCTCGATGTGATCATGGGCGTGCGGGATCGCTTCCTGGATGCCCAGATCACCCGCGCCAGTTCGAAGAAGGCGGGATCGGATACCCGGTACCAGATGCTCGAAGGCATTGCGAGCGTTTTCCTGGATTCAGGCACCGACGCCGATCTCAGCACCCAGGTGCAGAAAGTCTTCCAAGGCTTTCAGGATGTGGCCACCAAGCCCGAAGACTTGGCCGCCCGCACGGGGCTGCTGGGCGCCGCCCAGACCTTGGCCGATGGCATTCGCAGCCGCTGGCAGCTGTTGAACGATCAGCGGGTCAGCGCCAACCAGAACCTGGCCCAGATGGTGCCGGAGATCAATTCCATCGCGGCGGAGATTGCCAAGCTCAACACTCGCATCGGCAGCGAGGTCACGCCAGGGGCCGAAAACGATGCCAGGGACCAGCGCCAGGGCCTAGCCAATCGCCTTTCGGAATTGGTGGGCGTGCAGGTCTTCGAGGATACGCATCAGCAACTGCAGATCACCCTGGACAATGGCGCGGCGGTGCTGGTGAGCGGCGGTCGCTCCTACGATATGCGCGTCAGCCCTCCCGATCCCGCGCTGGATGGATTCAGCCGGGTGGAAATGGTCATGGGCGGCAGCGTGGTGGTGGACGTGACGGGGAATGTGAAGGAAGGCCGCATGGGCGCCCTGCTGGAACTGCGCGATGTCACGTTGCCGGGCTTCCAGCGCCAGCTGGATCAGCTGGCCTCGGGCATCGGCGGTCAGGTGAACCTGCTGCACCGTAACGGCTACGCACTGGACGGCACCACCACGGGGCTGAACTTCTTCACGGGATTGGCCCCCGTGGGCGCCAACGGGCTGCCCACTACCGTGGCGGGAGCGGCGAAATCCCTGAAGGTGAATACGGTGCTGGTGGGCGATCCTCGCCTGGTGGGTGCGGCAGACACGGCCGGCGCCGTGGGCAACAACGGCATCGCGCGGCAATTGGCGGCGCTGCAGAGCAAGGCCAACACCGTGGACACCAACAACGACGGGGTGGGCGACAGCGGCCCCTTCAGTACCACCGTGGGCACCTTGATGGCCTCTGTGGGCACCACGGTGCAAGGGCTCATGAGCCGTTCCACCGGCGACGAGAACCTGATGATCGCTCTTCAGAATCAGCGCAATCGCCTATCCGGCGTGGATCTGGACGAAGAGGCCATGCAGATGATCGCCTTCCAGCGCGGCTACCAGGCCAGCGCGCGCTTCGTGAGCGTCATCAACCAGTTGACGGATCAACTCGTGAACCAGTTGGGCCGATAAGGAGGTGGAACCATGACGCTACGCACCCCCACTCCCTTCCTCAGCCAGCAAGCCAGCCTGGATCTCCAGCGCGTGAAAGAGCGCATGGCCATCCTCGATCGGCAGATCACCACGGGCAAGCGCATCGTGCGAGCGGGCGACGACCCCAGCGGAGCCGCCGCCCTGGTGGATTTCCGCTCCTCCATCGCTCGCAACGACAGCTACCTGCGGCAGATCGACGGAGCCAATGTCTTTCTCGAATCCGCGGCCACCAGTCTGCAGGGCGTGAGCGATCAGATCACGCAGCTCCTGGCGGCGGGCACGCAGGCCTTGGGCTATTCCGCTTCGGGACGGCAGGGCGCCATGCCGGAAGTGCAGGGCCTTCGCGCCAATCTCATCGCCCTGGCCAATCGGCAGGAGCAGGGAAAGTATTTGTTCGCGGGAACCCAGACCACCACGCAACCCTTCAGCGATGCCTCCGTGACCCCCACCACGTACTCGGGCGATGCCGGCACCATCGCCCTCGACTACAACATGGGCATTTCCGTCATCACCAACGTGCCGGGCAGCGAGGTCTTCCAGGGCAGCGGCGGCCAGGGTTCCTCCACGGATCTGTTCAAGCAGGTGGATCTGTTGCTCGACGGGCTGAATACCAATGACACCGCCAAGATCCAGACCTCCATGCAAAACCTTCAGGCGATCTTCGGCACGGTGCAGGCCAAGCTCACGGAAGTGGGTGGACGCCAGCAGGCTTTGGAGCAGATGAAGACTTCGCTGGGCGATTTCAACATCAGCCTCAAATCCATTCAGAACGACATGGATGGCGTGGACTATCCCCAGGCCTGGACCGATTACCAGCAGGCGACCCTCTCCCACCAGGCGGCGCTCAGCATGATGGGCAAATCCAGCGCGATCCCCAACCTGTTCAGCGTGCTTACCTGAAGCGCGGATAACGGCGAAAAATCGTGGCGGGGCTCAGCACGAGGACGGGCCGCGCCTAGGGAAAGACTCTGTCCAGATCCACCCTCCAGGCCTTGGCGCCGGATTCCACCAGGATCGCGCCGTTTTCGGGAACGAAGTCGGGGAAGGCGGCGCTGCGGTTAAGGCCGTTGGGCAGGGGCAGCGCGGTCCAGACTTGGGTGGGCTGGAAAAGCTGCATGCCGCGCCGGTCCGGGGTCCATCGGTACAGGCGGTCGAGCCCTTGGGCCAGGTACGCATTCCAGTCCGGTCCATTGGCGGCCGATTCTGCTTCGGATTTCGGGGCCTCCGGCGTGGCCACGGGCGAAGGACGCTGGGGCATCGTGGGGGCGAACCACCATCGGCCCGAAGCATCGACACCCTTCAGCTGAAGCAGGGGGCGATCCTGCACCCAAGGCTCGGGAGGCTCTGGAAGGAGATTGCCCTCCCCAGGTTCGCCATCGTTCTTCACCTTCAGCAGTTTTCCGGGGAAGGGCTGCCACCAGTAGCCTTTGGCCGAAACCAACATCGGCTTGGCGTCGCTGAATGTGAGTTCGTCCTTTTCGGGCAAAGGCCAATGCTTCCATCCAGCGGTCGGCGAATAGGAGGAAAGGCCCGCCCCGTGTGCCGCGAGAAAAGAAAACGCACCCGTAGGCAGCAGGATAGAAAGGCTCCGCACCTCCTCTGGAACCTCGATGGTGCGAGCGGTGCTTCGTGCAGGAGCCGAACCTAGAGCCTCGCCAGGTCGGCGTTCCAGAGGAAGCCGCTGGATGGGCTGGGAGGGTCCGTAGAGGAACACTGCCTGTTCCTTGGGGCCGGGACTGGCCGCCAGATGCAGGCCTGGGGCGCGATGGAACCAGCGCAGCGAGCCGGAATCCAGCTCCAGGGCCATCACTAGGGACGGTTCGTCCATGCCCTGCCCGGAGATTCGATTGGAGGCCGCGTACAGCAGCACCACGGCATCAGGGAAGAGCAGGGCCTCCTTCAATTCGGCGAAATTGAAGAATCCCTCGCGGATGACGGAGGGCCTCGTCACCAACGCATCCATGATTTTCGTTTCCCCCTTGAAGATCACCACGCGCTGTCGGTCGCTTTGCGAAACCACCTGGATCACCTGATGGCCCGAAGGCGAAGGCGGCAGCCAGCGCAGCGCGCGCAGGGGTGTCTGGCCATCGGCATAGCGGTACACGAATCCGCCGCCATAGGTCTCCACCTGGAAGGCAGCTCCTGTTTCTTCCGGCGGCGCCACCACAGGGCCTCGTCGCACCAGACGCCAGAACCCATAGCCTCCGGCGATCAGCACGATCGCTACGACGAGCAGCACCTTCTTCACGGCAAGCCTCCCAGGAACGATGTCAGCGCTTCTTCTGATCTCTGGCGGAACGCGGCTCCCTTCGCCGCCTTGACCGCCTTGATGCCTCCGGCTCGCTTGAGCGCACGGATATCGAGCGCGTGGGGGGCGAGGGGAGGAAACAACCCCAGCATGGCATTGGTGGGGCAGAAGGTCTTGGGATTGGCGTGGGCCAGGTAGTGCAGCAGGCTGCCCAGCATGGTGGTTTCAGGCAGGGCGCGGGGGGCTTCTCCGCGAAGGTGCCGATGCACGGAAAGCGCGGCGGCGAGGCCGCTGGCAGCGGATTCCAGATAGCCCTCCACGCCGCTCAACTGTCCGGCGATCCACAATCGAGCATGTTGTTTCACGGCCAGGGTCGCCTCCAGCACGTGAGGCGCCTGCACGTACGTGTTGCGGTGGATGCTTCCCAGCCGCGCGAACACGGCCTTTTCGAGACCGGGGATGAGGCGAAAGACTTCTTCCTGAGCGCCCCACTTCAATCGCGTCTGGAATCCCACTAGGTTGTAGTGATCGCCTGCCAGCGTGTCCTGCCGCAGCTGCACGGCCGCGTGGGGCCAGCGTCCGGTGCGGGGATCATCCAATCCCACGGGCTTCATGGGGCCGTGGCGAAGGGTTTCCCGCCCGCGATCCGCCATGACCTCAATGGGGAGACAGGCTTCGAAATAGGGCGTGTCCACCTCGTTCAATTCCACGCGAGGCGCTGTCAGGAGCGCATCCACAAAGCGTTCGTATTCTTCCTTGTTCAGGGGACAGTT
The DNA here is from genome assembly GCA_021287085.1 of Bacillota bacterium. Taxonomy (GTDB): domain Bacteria; phylum Acidobacteriota; class Holophagae; order Holophagales; family Holophagaceae; genus JAYREN01. The sequence goes on from JAJTBC010000097.1 coordinate 18,290, forward strand.
GAGGAAATCCGCGCCGCCCTTGTTGTAGCGCGAGGCGCGAAAGGCGAGGGTGGTGTCGATGGAATCGGCCTCCACGATGGGCGCAATGGCATCGAAGAAGAAGAGACGATCCGATTCCAGCCGATCGGAAAGCCACTGGCAAAGGGAATCCGAAGTGAGCGGCCCCGTGGCGAGAATCGTGGGAAGTGCGGGATCGGGCGCGTGAACTTCCCCGGAAACCCAGTGGATTCGTGGGTGTGCGCGCAGTTTGCGGGTGACGGCTTCCGCGAACGTCGTGCGATCCACTGCGAGGCTTTGGCCCGCCGGGACGCGATTGGCCTGGGCGTTTGCGAGAATGAGCGAATCGAGTCGCCGCATTTCTTCCTTCAGGATGCCGGTGGCGCTGAAGGGATCGTCGCTCTTGAAGGAGTTCGAGCAGACCATCTCGGCGGCGAGTCCCGTGCGGTGGGCTGGAGTGGTCTGCTCAGGCCGCATCTCGTGCAGTTGCACTCTCCAGCCCCGTTCCGCCAACTGCCATGCCGCCTCGGCGCCCGCCAGTCCTGCTCCGATCACCGCTGCGTCCACACCTTCCTCCTGCATCCATCCTAGATTTTTGAACAACCCGTAACATTTTTGAAAAAAGTTCTTGCATCCACCCCTGGGAGTGGTAACCTGATCCTCCGGCGCTGAGAAGCAACTGGGCGTCGGACGAAGCTGAAACGCGCGATGCGAGCGGCTTCACGTATCAAGTGCTCGCGGGCAGATGGTGCGTGGTTGAGGGCATCTTTGAAAGTCGGATAGAGGGATGGAAGCAAGGGACTCTAGGTCAGCGTTAAGGCGTTGAGAGGAGTTCAAAAAGCAAGTAAGTCAGCAACGCCGGTTGTCACGACCCCTGTCGTGGGGATCGGCAGGAGCTAAGAGATGAAACATGAGAGTTTGATCCTGGCTCAGAATGAACGCTGGCGGCGTGCCTAACACATGCAAGTCGGATGTGCCGCAAGGTGCATGGCAGACGGGTGAGTAACGCGTGGGGAATCTACCTTTTCGTGGGGAATAACGTTCCGAAAGGAATGGTAATACCGCATGAGACCACTGATTGGGATATGAGTGGTGAAAGCCGGGGACCTTAGGGCCTGGCGCGAGAAGAGGATCCTGCGTCTGATTAGCTAGTTGGCGGGGTAATGGCCCACCAAGGCAACGATCAGTAGCCGGCCTGAGAGGGTGATCGGCCACACTGGAACTGAGACACGGTCCAGACTCCTACGGGAGGCAGCAGTGGGGAATTTTGCGCAATGGACGAAAGTCTGACGCAGCAACGCCGCGTGGGTGATGAAGGTC
>JAJTBC010000130.1 GCA_021287085.1 Bacillota bacterium
GCTCTTCGGAGCGTGGCTGATGCACGTTCGGTTGAAATCCGATGCGGGACCGCTCCACTCCTTCTGGTGTCGCATGAGGCTGGCCTTCCTGCTCAAGGTCGCCAGCATGGTCTATGTCTTCCTGGTCTCCGATCTTTGGGAACTCGAAGGAGGCATCCTCTTTGCCCGCCATGCGCTGTACTTGGCGGCGCTGCTCTGTCTCGGCTGGGCTCTTGCCGCACTGCCCACGAGGCCTGGGAAATTGGGCCATCGTTCCAGCGGCTATCTGGATGGTTTGATGATCTCCCTGGCGCTTTTCATCATCGCGTGGGGAACCTTCATCAAACGGTTGGTGGATACCCATGCCAACGGTGGGGGATCGTACGTCTTCACCCTGGTCTATCCAATCCTGGCCGTCACGCTGCTGGCGCTGTGGTTTTTCCAGGAGTCGCGAAGGGTGGTGGGGCTTTCCAACGGAGAGCGACGTCTCATCGGCGCCGGGTTCCTATCCATCACCCTGTTCTATGGCATTTTCGCGGTGCTTTCCATCACCGGAACCTACCGCTGGACGGGATGGGGCGAGCGCATCGATCTGCTCGAAACCGTGGCCGTGGTGTGCTTCTGCTTGGCGGCCACCTGGCCTTATGGACCTTCTCCGACACGGGCTTCCCAGGCTGAAGGCGGCTTCCAGGCTCGCATGTTGCCCTTCCTTCCCTTAGTGGGCGGGTTCGCCTACCTGGCGGGTCATTTCCTGATCAACCGCCCCATGGACGCGCCCATGGTGATCGCCGCCACCGTGCTGATCGTGCTGCTTTGCGTCCGCCAGTACCTGGTGTTCAAGGATCTGGATCGAGCCCAGGGGGAACTGGAATACGTGAACGCCCGGCTCTATTCCCTGAACGATGCCAAGAACCGAATCATCTCTGTAGCCGCCCATGACCTGCGCAATCCGCTTTCAGGGGTGCTGCTGGAATGTGAATACGGCAAGGAATCCCAGAACCTGGAGGAAGCCTACGCCAGCCTGGGTCGCATCCAGGATCTGGGCGATCGCATGCATGACATCCTCAAGCGATTGCTGGATGTTCATGCCATCGAAGCGGGCGTGGCCGAGATGCCAGCCTGCGTCAACCTGGATCTGGTCCAGGCCGTGAAGGAGGCCGGGCGTAGGCACGACACCCGCGCGGCGGCCAAGAGCATCCGCCTCAGCGTCAAGAGTTCGGTTCATCGGGCCGAGGCCTGGGCCGATCCCCATCTCGTGGCCCAGATCCTGGACAACTACCTGGGCAACGCCTTGAAGTATTCCCCCAGCGGCAGAGCCGTGGAATTGCGCCTCAAGAAAGAGGGCACCCAGTGGCTCATTACGGTTCAGGATCAGGGGCCGGGCCTCACAGAGGAAGACTTGGCTCACGTCTTCACTCCCTATGCCCGTCTCAGTGCCAAACCCACGGCGGGTGAAACCTCCGTGGGGCTAGGGCTATCCATCGCCCGCCGCCTGGCGGAGTCCATGGGGGGCGAAGTGGGCGTGGAAAGTCGCGAGGGTGAGGGAGCAGCGTTCTGGGTGGCTCTGCCCAAGGCCAGGCCTCACACGTAGGCGCCGGAATCCTTTAATCTTGCCGCGATGCGTTCGCAGAGATGGGCGGGCACGAAACCGGAAATGTCGCCGCCCATGCTGCCCACTTCGCGCACCATGCGGCTGGAAAGCACGCTGAACTCCTCTTTCGGCATGAGGAACAGCGTTTCCAGGTCCGAATGGAGCTTGCGATTCATGAGGGCCATCTGGAATTCGTATTCGAAATCGCTGAAGGCGCGCACGCCACGGATGATGCACTGGGCATTGCGTTCCCGGGCGAAATCCACCAACAGGCCGTGGAAGCTGGTCACCTCCACGTTGGGGTAGGGTTGCACCAGTTCCCGGAGGAAATCCACCCGCTCCGCCACGCTGAAGGCCGGGCGCTTGGTGGGGTTGTGTAGCACCGCCACCACCAGATGACCCACGAGTTTTTCGGCCCGCTGGATGAGATCCCAGTGGCCCAGGGTCACGGGATCGAAGGAACCGGGATAGATGGCTGTGAGCACGGCAACTCCAAGGCAGTCCCCAGGGTATCCTCAAAGCATGTCCACGACGCTTTCTCTCGGTGTGGTTTTCGGCGGTCAATCCCCCGAACACGATGTCTCCATCGCCACGGCTCGCAGCATCATCCAGCATCTCGACCCTCAGCGTTTCGAGGTGCGCCCCATGGGCATCGCCCGCAATGGCGTGTGGGCGGTGCAGGGCGATCC
>JAJTBC010000229.1 GCA_021287085.1 Bacillota bacterium
CGCCCTTTCCGAATCCATGGTCCAGCACCTTCTCAAGCAGGCCTGATCCATGACGCGACGCTTTCTTCCTTCCCTCGCCTCCCTCGTCGTGGCCTGCGGGCTGTGGGCCGCTGCGCCCCTGATGGCCGAAGACCACGCCCCTGCGGCCACCCATGAAACGGCCCCTGCCGCGCACGAAGCACCCCAGAGCACGGCCCATGCCGAAGCCGCCCATGAACCTGCCCATGAAGCCGGACACGGCGCCGCTGCTCACGACGCCCATCACGGCCCCGAAGTGAAGTTCATGGGTCGCGTGCTGGGGCCCGGAGGCCAATTCGCGTTGAAGATGGTCAACTTCGCCATCTTCTTCTTCGGCCTTTTCTTCCTGCTCAAAGGGGCCCTGCGATCCGCCTTCAAGGCCCGCACCCAGGAGATCCAGGACAAGCTGAGCCAGGCAGAGCGCGACAAGGCCCAGGGCGAAGCCCAGCTGCGGGAACTGGACGCCAAGATGAAGGGGCTGCAGGTGGAGTTGGACGACATCATGACCAAGGCCCAACGCGATGCCGAAGCGGAGAAGGAACGCATTCTCGCCTCGGCCCGGACCGAAGCCGATCAGATCCTCGCCCAGACCCGACAAGAAATCGAAGCCCAGAAGCGCTCCGCCGAGCGCGAACTGCGCGCGCTGGTGGCGGATCTGGCGGTGCAAGGCGCCAAGGAACGGCTCAAACATCAGGTGCAGGGCGACACCGCCGCCACGGTGCTGGATCGCTCCATTACTCAGGTTGGCGCTCAGGTGGGAGGTGCCAAGTGAGCCAGTTGCTCATTGCTCGACGCTACGCCAAGGCCCTGGTGGAGAGCCGCGAGGCCGGAACCTCGCTGGACGCGATCCAGAAAGAATTGGCCGACATCGACGCCTTGGTGCGCGGCAACGCCGATCTGACGCGCTTGGCGCAGGATCCGCTCATCGCGCCTTCGCAAAAGGCCGAAGCCTTCGATCAGGTGCTCGCTGCGGCCAAGGTCAGTGACGTGGTGCGCCGCTTCTTCCGCGCCGTGGCCCAGGGGGCGCGGCTGAACCTCATCCACGACATCGTGACCGCCTTCAACGAGCGCATGGACGAGCGCATGGGCATCGTCAACGCCTTCGTGCAAAGCCCCCAAGCCTTGAACGAAACCCAATCCAAGGCTTTGGCCACTTCCCTTTCCCAGCGCACCGGCAAGACCGTGCGCCTGAAGTGGGACCGCGATGCGTCACTGCTGGGCGGCGTCAAAGTGCAAGTGGGTTCCACCATCTACGATGCGTCGCTGCTGGGCCAGCTTCAGCAACTCAAGACTCGTCTCCTTTCCGTTTAACCGACTTCAACCCCATTCGGACCGCACATTTCGGAGGATTGCATGGACATTCGCGCGGAAGAGATCTCCCGCATCATCCGTAGCCAGATCGAAGGCTTCGACGCCCAGGTGGACGTGTCCGAAGTGGGCACCATCATCAGCGTGGGCGACGGCATCGCCCGCGCCTACGGCCTGGAGAAAGCCATGGCCGGCGAACTGCTGGACCTGCCCCATGGCGTGATGGGCTTGGCCTTCAACCTGGAAGAGGACAACGTGGGCCTCATCCTGCTGGGCGAGTACACGAAGATCAAGGAAGGCGACACGGTCAAGCGCACGGGCACGATCATGAGCATTCCCGTAGGTCCGCAGTTCGTGGGCCGCGTCATCAATCCCCTGGGCCAGCCCATCGACGGCAAGGGCCCCATCGAAGCGGCCACCTACAATCCCATCGAGAAGATCGCGCCGCCCATCGTGGAGCGCCGCAGCGTGCACGAGCCCATGCAGACGGGCCTCAAGGCCATCGACGCGCTGATTCCCATCGGCCGCGGCCAGCGCGAACTCATCATCGGCGACCGCCAGACCGGCAAGACCGCCCTGGCCCTCGACACGATCATCAACCAGAAGGGCAACGGCGTTATCTGCATCTACGTGGCCATCGGCCAGAAGCGCTCCACCGTGGTGCAGGTGATGAAGACCCTCGAAGAATACGACGCCATGAAGCACACCATCATCATCAGCGCCACGGCCTCCGAGCCCGCGCCGATGCTGTTCCTGGCCCCCATGGCCGGGGCCGCCATGGCCGAATATTTCATGTGGCACGGCGTCAACGGCCAGCCTGCGGGCGCCGACAACCCTGGCCAGCACGTGCTTTGCGTCTATGACGATCTCTCCAAGCAGGCCGCCGCCTACCGTGAGATTTCGCTACTGGTGCGGCGACCTCCGGGCCGCGAAGCCTACCCTGGCGACGTGTTCTACCTCCACAGCCGCCTGCTGGAGCGCGCCGCGAAACTCAGCTCCGAGCGTGGCGGAGGCTCCATGACGGCCCTGCCCGTGATCGAAACCCAGGCCGGTGACGTGTCGGCCTATATCCCCACCAACGTCATCTCCATCACCGACGGTCAGATCTTCCTGGAAACGGATCTCTTCAACTCCAACGTGCGCCCGGCCCTCAACGTGGGCATCTCCGTGAGCCGCGTGGGCGGCTCCGCGCAGATCAAGGCCATGAAATCCGTGGCGGGCTCCCTCAAGCTCGATCTGGCCCAGTACCGCGAACTGGCGGCCTTCGCACAGTTCGGCTCCGATCTCGACAAGGCCACGCTGGCGCAGTTGAATCGTGGCCAGCGCTTGGTGGAAATCCTCAAGCAGCCCCAGTACCAACCCATGCCCGTGGAAAAGCAGATCGCCATCATCTGGGTGGCCTCCAAGGGCTATCTGGACGCCATTCCCGTGGCGGAGATCAAGCGTTTCGAAAAGGAATACTTCGCCTACCTGGACGTGAATGGCGCCGATGTGCTGAGGGAAATCCGCGAAAGCGGCCAGTTCTCCAAGGAAACGGAAGAAGCGCTCAAGGGCCTGCTGGAGACCTTCAAGGAAACCTTCGTCGCCTCTTTGTCCGGCGCCGGAGCGTAAGCCATGGCTTCCCTCCAGGACATCCGCCGCCGCATCCGCTCGGTGAAAAACACGCAGCAGGTGACGAAGGCCATGAGCTTGCCCTACCACCGTCTTTCGAGCTGGAGTAACTAGCCATGGCCAGCCTGCAAGATATTCGAAGACGTATCCGCTCCGTTAAGAACACTCAACAAGTAACGAAGGCCATGAAGATGATTTCGGCGGTGAAACTGCGGAAATCCCAGGATCGCCTGCTGGCCATGCGCCCCTACGCCACCAAGCTGCAGGAAGTGGTGGCCGACGTGGTGGCTCGCTTCGAGCCCGGCGCGCCCATTCCCGAATCGCCCCTGGCCCAAGCTTTCCTCGCGCCTCGCGAAGAACAGCGCATCCGCGTGGTGGTAGTGGCCAGCGACAAAGGCCTGTGCGGCGGCTTCAACGCCAATCTGCTCAAGCTTGCCGAAGGCTTCCTTCAGGAGAAGAGCGACCAAGTGGCTCATCTCGACGTGGTGGGCAAGCGCGTGGCCGATTGGGCCAAGAAGACCAAGCGCGCCGTGTCGCGGGAGTTCGTGCAGGTCAATCTGCCCGATCTACTGCACGTGGCGCAGGAGATTGCCGAGAGCGCCGTGGGCCAGTACGAGCGCGAAGAGATCGATGCTCTCTACGTGATCCACAACTACTTCCATTCCGCCCTCAGCCAAGGCCCGCGCGTGGTCAAGGTGTTCCCGCTGAAGATGGGAGGCGAAGCGCATCCCAGCGGCATCAGCCATCTGCTGGAACCCAGTTCCGACGATGTGTTGGCCAGCCTGCTGCCGCGCTTCGTGGAAACGGAGCTGTATCGCGCCCTGGTGGAAAGCGCTGCCTCGGAGCATGCGGCCCGCATGTCCTCCATGGACAAGGCCAGCTCCAACGCCCAGGAGATGATCGACAAGCTCACGCTCAACATGAACAAGGTCCGTCAGGCCGCCATCACCAACCAGATCATCGAGATCGTCTCCGGCGCTGCGTCCTGAGCGCCCGGAGTTTCCCCACGACGCGAAGCCCAAAGATTCTTCCCTTTTTGTGAGGTTCCCATGTCCGACTTGAAGCAAGGCCGCGTGATCGCCGTCGTCGGCCCCGCCGTGGACGTCGAGTTCGACAACCACCTGCCCGAAATCTACAACGCGCTCCTGACGGAAATCGACGGCCACCGCGTCACCCTCGAAGTGCAGCAGCACCTCGGCGAGAACCGCGTGCGCTGCGTTTCCATGCAGCCTACGGACGGCATGACGCGAGGTCAGCTCGTCACCGACAGCAGCCAGCCCATTCTGGCGCCCGTGGGCCCGGCCACCTTGGGCCGCATCCTCAACGTGGTGGGCGATCCCGTGGACGAACGCGGCCCCATTGTCACCGATCATTTCCTCCCCATCCACCGCGAAGCACCCACCTTCGAGGAACTGAGCACCAGCAAGGAAATGCTTGAAACGGGCATCAAGGTCATCGACCTGCTGCAGCCCTTCGCCAAGGGCGGCAAGGTGGGCCTCTTCGGCGGCGCGGGCGTGGGCAAGACCGTGCTCATCATGGAACTGATCAACAACATCGCCAAGGCGCGCGGCGGCTTCTCTGTGTTCGCGGGCGTAGGCGAGCGCACCCGCGAAGGCAACGATCTCTGGAACGAAATGATGGATTCCGGAGTCATCAACAAAGAGAACCTCGAAGAATCCAAGGTGGCGCTCATTTACGGCCAGATGACCGAACCCCCCGGCGCCCGCGCCCGCGTGGCCCTCACGGGTCTCACCGTGGCCGAGTACTTCCGCGATCAGGAAGGCCGCGACGTGCTGCTCTTCATCGACAACATCTTCCGATTCACCCAGGCGGGTTCCGAAGTGTCCGCGCTGCTGGGCCGCATGCCTTCCGCCGTGGGCTACCAGCCCACCCTGGCCACGGAAATGGGCGAACTGCAGGAGCGCATCACCTCCACCAAGAAGGGCTCCATCACGTCGATCCAGGCCGTGTACGTGCCCGCCGACGACTACACCGACCCCGCGCCGGCCACCACGTTCGCGCACTTGGACGCCACCACCAACCTGAGCCGCGATCTGGCTTCGCTGGGCATCTACCCGGCGGTGGATCCCCTCACCTCCACCAGCCGCCTCATGGATCCCCGCGTGCTGGGCGACGCCCACTACAACACCGCCATGCGCGTGAAAGCCACGCTGCAGAAATACAAAGAGCTGCAGGACATCATCGCCATTCTCGGCATGGACGAACTCTCCGACGACGACAAGAACACCGTGATGCGCGCCCGCAAGATCCAGCGTTTCCTTTCCCAGCCCGTGCACGTGGCCGAGAGCTTCTCCGGCATCCCTGGCGTGTATGTGAAGCTGGAAGAAACCATCAAGGGCTTCATCGAAATCTGCGACGGCAAGTGGGATCACCTGCCGGAACAGGCCTTCTACATGGTGGGCACCATCGAATCCGCCGTGGAAAAGGCCAAGAAGCTCGGCGCCGCGGTCTAAGCCATGGACGGCCATCTCCTTCTCGAAGTCGTCACGCCGGAGCGCAAGGTCTTCTCCGCCGAAGTCTCCGAGCTCTCCTTTCCCACCGCCACCCGAGGCTACTACGGCATCCTGCCGGGCCACACGCCGATCATGACCCCCGTGGGCGATGGCCTCATCACCTACGTGCAGCAGGGCCAAAAGCACGTGCTCACGGTGTTCGGGGGCTTTGCGGAAGTGGGCCCCGACCGCGTGACCATCCTGGCCAGAGAGAGCGAACTGCCTGAAAGCCTCGATGCCACGGCCCTGGAAGTCACCCGCCAGGAAGCCCTCAAACGCGTCAAGGAAGCCAAAGATCCCCACGACCTGGCCCAGGCCCAGGCCGATCTCACCGCCGCCGAACTGCGCCTCCAGGCCCTTCAGGGCCGATAGCCGCGCCGCGCTACAAACCTAATGGCCGAATCGCCCGCCTTGCGGGCGATTCGTTTTTTGTTCACAACCAATGGGCGCGCTTGAAGTAGAGGATCATGCCTCCGGCGATGAGGCCCATGACACCGAGCATCCAGAAGAAGCCATGGGGATGCTGGAGACCGGGCATCCACTGGAAGTTCATGCCGTAGATGCCCGTCACCAGCGTGAGCGGCAGCATGATGGAGCTGATGACCGTGAGCACCTTCATCACTTCGTTGAGGCGATTGTTCACGCTGTTCATGTACACGTCCACGGCGATGGTCACGCTATCGCGCAGGGTTTCGGAGACTTCCACCAAGCCGGAAAGATGGTCGTACACGTCCTGGAAATAGGGGCGCCAGGCCTCCTGCACGAGGCCATCCCGCTCCTTGGCCAGTTGCGCGAGGATCTCGCGTTGGCCGAAGGCCAGGCGTCGCAATAGGAGTAGGTGCTTGCGCACCGAGAGGATGTGGGCCATGACTCGCTGTCGAGGCCGATCCAGGGCTTCGCGCAGCAGGTGATCCATCTCCGTTTCCCATGCCTCCACGTGGGGGCCGTAGCTGTCCACCAGGTCGTCCAGCAACGCATGCAGCAAGGCGTCCGGCCCGCTGGCCAACAGGGTCGCGCCCTTGGTCAATCGTTCGTGCACCCCGGTGGCGCTAGCCATGGGACCGCTGCGCACCGTGATGAGCCCCTGGGCCGTCAGGAAACAGGCCAACTGCACGGTATTCAACTGATCGGTGAGGCGTGAGCGGGTGGTGTCGAGTCCCCGCATGACGATGAAAAGGTAGGCGCCGTTGTCCTCGTACTTGGGCCGCTGGCCCGGCTTGCTGGCGTCTTCCCAGCTCAGGGCGTGGCCGGGCAACTGGTCGCGAAGCGGCTCCAGATGGGGGAGATCGTCGATCTCCAGATCCAGCCAATAGTGCTGACCGCTGCATAGAGCCTCTCTAGTCAGCTCGTGCTGAGTGGCCTGGTGGCCGTGATCCTCAAGCTGCCAGAACGTGATGGCCATGTCAGAACACGAACACGGCATCCTGCTCCAGCAGGCTCAGGCGAGGATGATGCAAGGCTTGCAGCTCCGGCCAGATGGTGGCTTGATCCCCGGGCGTGAGATGGCACACGGCCACGGGCACCTCACGGGTGAGCTTTTGCAGTTCACGGCCCAGCATGGCAGGCGTGAGATGCTTCGAGGCTTCGGCCAACCCATGCTGGGCATTGGGAAAGCTGGCTTCGGTGATGAAGAGATTCAGATGCTTCGCGGCATTGGCGGCCACGTACACCGCGTCAGTAGGGCCGGTGTCGGAGGTGAAGAGAAAGGCCGAATGGTCGTCTTCCACCAGGTAGCCCACCGTGGGCACCAGGTGATGCACGGCGATGGGCGTGATGCGCAGGCCCTCCACCTCGCAGGGCACACCGGGCTTCAATTCGCTGTAGCGGATGAGGGGCGCGTCGGGACTGGGAATCACCGAAAAGTCGGGCCAGATCTCGTCGTTGAAAAGGTGACGGCGGAGGGCATCCAGCGTTTCAGGCAGCGCGTGAATCTCCACCGGCGTACCCACGCGACCGAAGATGTTCTTGGTGAAGAAGGGCAACGTGCAGATGTGATCCAGATGGGAATGAGTCAGAAAGATGTGCCGAATGGAGGCCTGGGCCTCCACGGAAAGCGCCTGGGTGAGGCAGCCCGCGTCCAACGCCACGGCATCGTTGACCAACAGGGCTGTCAGTCGATGTCCCTCGGCCTCGCCGCCCGAACAGCCCAGCACTCGCAGGATCATGGGGAAGCGTCAGAAGCGGATGCCACCGTAGAGCGCAACTTCGTACTGGGGGGCCAGCGCTTTGCGAATGTTGTCCGGCGTATCGGTCTTGTCTTCCTTGGTGGCGGCCATGGCCACTTCGAAGCGCACGAAGGGGCTCACCGCAGGCGTGGGAATGCTGAAGCCCAATCCCGCCCGCAACCAGGGTCGCGTAAGGGTCGTGGTGGCCTTGGAATTGGTCAGTGCCGTGATTTCCGAGGTGATCTTCTCCTGCCGGAAATCCAGGCCCACATGGAGGTTCACCAGAAACTTCCAATCCACCTGGGCACCCAAAGCCGCGTACTCCGTGCCCACCTTGCCGATCTTGGTGCCTTGCCAGATCAAATCTTCCTGGGCCTTGGGCCGGTACGAGGCCGTCAAGCCCAGTTCCGCCACCTTGAAATCCACCACCGTCCACGCGCCCCGTATTCCAATGCCCGTGGGACCGACCGCATCAATCTTGCCGGCATTAAGAAAGCCCGGCACGAGCTGAATGGTTTGGGCCTTGCCGAACGGCTTATCCACAATCAACCCCACTTCGGAGGCCGATAGGGGCAACGCCATGGCACCAACGCACAGCAGAGCAATACGTGTTGAGTTTTTCATGGCGGCTCCCAATGGAAGAGGAACTCTCCCATGTTCAATCCCCTTATCGCCTGCGTCAACACCTTCCTTGAAAAAGAAAATGGGAAGCTTTCCCCGCCTGTTTTAACCTCGAATCATGCGCTTGCATCTCCACTACCTGCTCCTGGACGGTTTCGATCCCGATACAGGGGAGCTGGGCTTGCGGGTCGGCACCCGCCAGGAAAGCGGGGAAACCGCCCAGATCCTCCGGCTGAAGCTGCACCTGGGACGGGCGGGCGATCCGCTTCAGCCCTTGAAGCGGGAACTGCAAACCCATGTGCAGATGCCGGTTCCACCGCTCTGGGATACGGGACTGAAGGTCATCGCCAACGCCATCGAAGAGGATCTGGCCCAGGAGGGGGGCCGTCAGCCCCAACGCTACCTCTGGGTGCAAACCCAGATTCTCCATCCCACCGATGAGCGGCGCAGCACCTTGAGGCATACGGTCCCTCGCCAGGTGGAAATCCTGTGGGACTGGGCCCAACGCTTCGATCAGGAAGCCGACGCCCTGCGCGCTTTGGAACTGTATGAGCGCATGCTTCTGCTGGCGCCCCAGCACAGCGCGGCGCTGGGGCGCATGACGGTACTGCTGCGCCAACTGGGCATGATCGAGGAAATGCTCGCCATGGCCCAGCGCTGGGTGAAGGTGCAGCCCACGGAACCGGAAGCCCGCCTGCGTTTGGGAGAGGCGCTGCTGCATCTGGAGCGGTCAACGGAAGCCCTGGAGACCTTCCAGGAGGTATTAAAGCTGAACCCCACCCACCCTTTGGGCCACCTGGGAGCGGCGCAAGCCCGCAGCTATGCCGGGGGTGACCCTTGCCCGCACCTGGATGCCGCACTGGAACTGCATCGGGAAGCCACGCTGTCCGTGCTGCGGGAAACCTTCGATTACCGCATTCTTCCTGCCATCCCCGGCGAGAATACCTACGAGCTGGAAGAACTGCCCGCGCTGCTAGGCGTAACGCCGGGCGAAATCCGGGCCTTTCTCGCCGAGCGAGGCCTGCCGCACCGCGACACCACCGTGCGGGAACCGGAGCTGTCCCGGTGGGTGCTGCTCCAGAACCGCTATCAACTGCTTCCCATGGGCCTTCACTGGCTGGCCCCCACCCCCCGGCATCTCCCCGAACTTCCCTGAGGTCACCATGTCCTTGCTTGGCACCGATCTTCCCTTTCCTGTTTTCCGTCGCGGCAAAGTGCGCGATGTGTACGCGCTGGGCGAACACCTGCTGCTGGTGGCCACGGATCGCATCTCCGCCTTCGATTGCGTGATGCCCCAGGGCATTCCCGACAAGGGCCGCATCCTCACACAAGTGGCGAATTTCTGGTTCCACGCCACCCGCGATCTCATTCCCAACCACCTCGTGGCAACGCAGGTGAAGGACTATCTCGCTGAGCTGCAGCCCTACCGCGAGCAGCTCGAAGGTCGCTCCATTCTCGTGCGTCGCACGGAGCCTCTGCCCGTGGAATGCGTGGTGCGCGGCTATCTAGCGGGTTCGGGGCTGAAGGAATACCAGGCCGATGGCACCGTGTGTGGCTTGAAGTTGCCGCCGGGCCTGCGCCTCGCGGATCGGCTGCCAGAGCCCATCTTCACGCCTGCCACCAAGGAGGACGAAGGCCACGACATCAACATCAGCTTCGAGCGCATGGCCGAGATCGTGGGTGAAGAGCGAGCCGCGCAACTGCGCCAGGTGAGCCTGGCTCTCTATCAGCGCGGTGTGGAGCTGGCCGCCCAGCGCGGGATTCTGCTGGCCGACACCAAGTTCGAGTTCGGCGTGCTGCCCGACGGATCACTCATCGTCATCGACGAAGTGCTGACGCCGGATTCCAGCCGCTACTGGCTGGCCGACACCTGGCGCCCCGGCCAGAATCCCCCCAGCCTCGACAAACAATTCCTGCGCGATTACCTGGAAACGCTCCCCACCTGGAACAAACAGGCCCCTGCCCCTGATCTGCCCCAGCCCATCATCCAGGGCATTCGCGAACGCTACCTGGATCTGGCCTCGCGCTTCGGGGTGGAAGTCTAGCGAAAGGACAACCCCTCACCAGGAAGGATCTTCACGACGGTCATCCGGGGATCATTTCCCCGGATGCACCTTGAGGTGGGGCACGGTCAGGCGCGTTTGAAACAGCTTCGTCAGGGCTTCGGGCGTGAGCGCCTCCACCTGCGGGGCAGGATCGCCATGAAGCGCCGCCCAGGCGAGGGCCGCCGTATCCTCGCGAGGATGCAGAGGCAGGCTTGTGCGCTGGGCTTTCCAGCGACGGCGGGCAGAGTTCAGCTCTTCGCTGCTGACAGGCGTTTGCGCAAGGTTTTCCAGACGGCGGAGAAAGGCGGGCTCATCCACGCCAGGCCGCGGATGAAAGAGCCACGGCCCGGCTTCCTCCGAGGTTTCCAGCACCACTGAAGGATCGTCCTTCAATCGCGCCTGAAGCACCAGCGTCCCCAGCATGCGGCTGGCGGCATCTCCCCAGCTGGGTGAACCGGCCATCAGCGTGGTGGAAGCTGGAGCGCCGAACTCACGGTTGGGCAGGGGAGCTTCGGGACTCGGCGCCCACGTACCCAGATGCAGCAGCACCTGCGCCTTGGCCTGAGCCAAGCCCAGATCGCCGCGAACGATGAGCACAGCCTGTTCGGGACGCACAAGGCGGCGATGCAGCGCGAAGCGCTCCAGCACGGTGAGCGGGCCCGGATCGCTGACGGGAAATCCCAGCGTCGCGCGGAAGGCCACGGCTTCGCTCACGGGCGCCTCTTCGAGCGCGGGGCGAAACACGTCGTGGGCCAGAAGCTCAAAGGCGTCGTCGGTGTCGCGGATATCGGCCTCCAAGGTCCAGGCCAGACTATCCGCGGTAGCCCAAGCGACCAGCGTCATGCCCCGCTCCGCGTGGCGGCGCTCCAGGACGGTTCGACGCTGACCTCCTGCCCCGCTGGCCCGGAGGCTGGCCATGAGCCACTGCCGTTGGGCGGGCGTGGCCTTCTCGGGCGGAACGTCCACACGGAGATGCAGGCACAGCCGCGCCTGATCGTGGCGCTCCTGGAGAATCACGCGCAGGCCGTTCCGGGTGGTGAACGTCTGTTCCTGGGGAACCTGCGCCAGCATGCACAACCCAGCACCCAGAAACCAAGCCCAAACCCTCATGGGGCCACCGGCGTTTCGGCCACCTGGGCTTCCAGCATCTGCAAGGTCCGCTGCCGCTCCGCAGGAGAGAGCATCCGCAACTGCCGCAGCGTCTCACGAACCACGCGCTCCGCCTGGGCGGGATCGTCGATGGTGCGCTTCACCATGCGTGTGAGTGTGCGACCCAACCGCGCTTCCAGCGCATCCCTCGGAGCCAGCAAAGGATCCGGCTCCATCAGCACCGTGAGGGAACGACTGAGCGCCAGGTACTGCTGGATGGCGATCTGCAAAGCGGAGGAATGCAGCGCCGGATGGCCTTCTCCATAGGCCTTGCGCCAGTCTCCGTGCAGGATCACCGCCGAGGCGAGGGTCTTGGCCAAGGTGGCCGCGTCATTCCAAAGACTAGAACGCTCGGCTTCCAACTGTCGCTGGGCCCGCACCACATCGGTTTCGGTGAAGGGTTCCGCCTGGAGCTTCAGCACCTCGCTTCGCAGGGCTTCTTCGACCTCCGCCAAGCCCCTTCCTTCCGCGGGAATCGCTTCCACCTGCAGAAGCGAAGCCCCCCGACTTTCAGGGATGCCCAATCGCACCTCCAGCATGCGCGCCACCTTGCGCTCATCGCGCACACGGCTGGGCAGACGTTCCTGCAGAAGGCAGGTCAGAGCCTGGAGAGCCATCCAGTCGGCGTGGGAGGCGGCCGGCACGCGCCAAGCCATCAGCAGGCGCGACTCCCCCTCCGAGGCAATCTGCAGCCTGCGGGTGCCGGGATCCTGCGGCGAGCGCCATTCGCGTCCAGGATCCACGGTCGAGCCGGCGGGAAGCGCCCCAAACGTCGCCTGAAGGGTCGCCCAAGTCTGGGCTTCATCCAGATCCCCAACCAACACCAGCAGAAGGCGATCCGGCGCCAGAAGGGAACGCCCCCAAGCCCGCAAGCGCTCCACCGAGATGTTCTCCACCCGCTCGCTCAGGGCCTGCACCCAGGGATGGCCAGGATAGGCCAACCCCAGCAGAATGGAGCGTTCGTAGCTCCAGGGCTCATACCGATCCGCCCTCCAAAGCTCGCGCTCCCGCTGGAATCCGTCCAGGGCCATGCGCTCGATCTGGGAACGGCGCAGGCGACACCAGGCGGCCAGCGAGGTGGAGGGAAGCTCCAGGCTGAAGCCCAGGTCGTCGATGCCCACCTGCCGCTGACGCCGAACCGCCCCCAGCGCTTCGTCCGGCTCCACCTCAAACAAGGTGCGAGAAAGCAGTTCCGCCGCCAC
>JAJTBC010000250.1 GCA_021287085.1 Bacillota bacterium
AAGGGGCTTGTGGCTTCCTTTATTTGAAAAACAATGGCTTTGAAAAATTAAACAAATTATGTCGTTGCCGACAAGCTGATCGTACTTCTAGAACCGCTTTCCTGCGGCGTCCTCCAGGGCGGCGCTGCGGGAGGCCTGCCAGATGGCCTGGAGCTGGTCGAGCATGGCGCCGAATTCCGAGACGCGGAAGGCATTGGGGCCATCGCTGAGGGCCTTTTCGGGGGAGTCGTGCACCTCGAAGAAAAAGCCGTCCACGGCGGTGGCGGCGGCCCTGGCCAGGGAGGGGATCATCTCCCGGGCGCCTCCCGTGGCGGTGCCCAGGGCGCCGGGTTTCTGCACGCTGTGGGTGGCGTCGAAGATCACGGGCGCGCCGCTGCGGCGCAGATGGGGGAAGCTCTGGAAATCCACCACCAGCTGACCGTAGCCAAACGTCGAACCGCGCTCGGTCACCCACACGGGGCCCGCGCCCGCCACGCTGCGGTGCTTGTCCAGGGCGTTCTGCATATCCCAGGGGGCGAGGAACTGGCCTTTCTTGATGTTTACGGGCTTGCCGGTGCGGGCGGCGGCCAGCAGCAGATCGGTCTGGCGGCACAGGAAGGCGGGAATCTGCAGCACGTCCACGGATGCAGCCACCGCGGCGCACTGGCCGGATTCGTGCACGTCGGTGAGCACGGGCAGGCCCAGGGTGCGCTTCACTTCGGCCAGGATCGCCAGTCCTTCCTCCATGGACCCGCCCCGATAGCTGCTCAGGGAGGTGCGGTTGGCCTTGTCGAAGCTGGCTTTGAAGAGCAGGGGAATGCCCCTGGCTTCGGCCAATTTTTTCAGTTCCGAAGCCAGAAACAGCGTGTGATCGCGGCCCTCGATGACGCAGGGACCGGCGATGAGAAAGAAGCTGGAATCGGTGAACGGGCGGGTGAAATCCATGAGGAGCCTCGGAACTTCAGTGTACGCGGTAACATTCCATTCGCGCGCTACTGTCGCCAGGTGTTTCCCATGTTCACGTTGCCCAAGTCCGACGAAGACTCCCGCCGCCGGGCGCCAAGACGTGAGGTTCACGCATGAAAGCCTGGCTCGCCTATGCCACCTGCGCCCTGGTGTGGGGCAGCACGTACTTCGCCATCGCGCTGGGCATCGAGAGTTTCACGCCGTACGGCATGGTGGCGTCCCGCTACTTGAGCGCGGGCCTCATGGCGCTGGTGCTGGGCCGCCTCACCGGGGAGCCCTGGCCGTTGCGCCGCGATCTTCCGCACCTGATGCTTCAGGGCTTTCTGCTGCTGGGCATCTCCAATGCCCTGGTGACCTGGGCGGAAGGCTCCGTGGCCAGCGGCCTCACGGCGGTGCTTTGTTCCACCACGCCTTTTTTCTATGCCCTCATGAACCGCGAGGGCCTCACCACTCGCCGCGTGCTGGGCCTGATCGTGGGCTTCGTGGGAGTTGCCATTCTGACGCTCAAGGGGAGGCAAGGACTGGCGCTGCATCCCGTGGGTTTTGCGGCGCTGCTGACGGCCACGTTTCTGTGGGCCTTCGGCACCCTCTATGCTCGTACGCGGGTGCAAGGGCACAGCCTGCTGGGCAACGTGGGCGTACAGATGCTCACGGGTGGCGGCTTCGGCCTGCTCATGACGCGCTTCACGGGGGGCTTCGTGCATCATCCCCTGACCCACAAAGCCCTGTGGGCGGTGGTTTTCCTGGCCATCTTCGGTTCCCTCATCACCCAGACCGCCTTCAACTACCTCTCTCGCGTGTGGCCTCCCGCCAAGATGGGCACCTATTCCTTTCTCAATCCATTGGTGGCGGTGCTGCTGGGCAGCGTGTTCCTGAAGGAACCCTTCACCTTGCGCGTGGCCCTTGGCATGGCCGTGATTCTGGCGGGGGTGGCCCTGGTGCAGTTCCCGCTGCGTCGCGCGACCACGGCCGAGGCCGTTACCATCGAAACATGAGCAACAGGAATCGAGGATGACCATGACCACGATCGTTCTAGGCGGCGGCATCACCGGGCTCTTGGCGGCCTGGCATCTCCAGGGGCGAGGCGAGGCGGTGGAAGTGTGGGAAGCCGAAACCCAACTCGGCGGATGGGTGCAGACCTTGCCCTGGAACGGCGAGGATGGTCGCCCTGGCCGCGTGGAGAAAGGGCCGCAGGGCATTCTCGTGCGGGCCGACAGTCCCGCCGACAAGCTCTTCCGTCAGCTGGAACTGCCCCTGGAAAGCCCCGGCAAGGGCGCGCGCTGGGTGGGGAAGAAGGGACGCCTGATCCCCGTGCCCGCCCATCCTGTGGGTCTCATCACCAGCGACCTCATGCGCTGGTCCACCAAGTTCCGCATGTTCCTGGAGCCCTTCCAGCCGGTGCGGCCCGCCGAGCCAGAGGAAGGCCTTTCGGCTTTCATCGCGCGCCGCGCCGGTCCAGGCATGGCTGAGGAACTGCTCCCCGCCATGGTGGCCGGCATCCTCGCCACGCCGCCCCACGTGCTGAGCATCGACGCCATTCCCATGCTGCGGAAATGGGAGAGCTACGGCAGCCTTTTCAACGGCGTGCGCAAGAGCGGCATCAGCCATCTCATGGTGCCCAAGGGCGGCATGGGCGCGCTGCCGCTGCGGCTGGCGGAACGTCTGGCCACCGTGCGCAGCGGCCTGCGGGCGCACTCGCTGGAAGCCCTCCCAGGCCATCGTTGGCGTGTGAACGGGCACGGGCATTCCGCGGAAGCAGATCGCGTGATCCTGGCGCTGCCAGCTTTTGAAGCGGCCAGCCTCGTGGCGCCTCACGCGAAAGCCAGCGCCGACGCGCTCTCTTCCATTCCCTACACCTCCGTGAAGCTGTGGCACAGTCGCCACGCGCCCTTGCCGCCCTTCGATGACGGCTTCGGCTTTCTCATCGATCCGCCTTCGGGCAGGCCCTACCTGGGCACCCTGGTACCCAGCTGGATCGACAAAGGCTGCGCGCCTCAAGGACAGATGCAGCTTCGCAGTTTCATCGGGGATTCCACGATCTGGGAAGATCCGCGCCCCGACGAAGCCAAGGACTGGGCCTGGGTGGAAGCGCGGCTGAAGCAATGGCTGCCGGGCCTCGGCGCGCCCCTTCAGACTCGCGAAGAGCTCAGCCCCAACGCCATTCCCCGCGCCGAAATGGGCCACCGGGCGAGGGTGCGCACCGCCGTAGAAGCTTTGCCTGCGGGCATCGAATGGCTCAGCAATGCCCGCTTCGGCCCCGGCGTGCGTGATGTCATTGAAGGGCTGGAAGCCTGGGTGACGGAGCGCTGATGTTGGCGCTGCTGGATGGCCTGCCCGTGGGGGT
>JAJTBC010000254.1 GCA_021287085.1 Bacillota bacterium
CTCCTAGGGAATGCCTCAGTCTACCTTTTTCTGAACGTTGACCATTCCTTGAAAAACAGCGCTGTTTTGCGGGTAAAACTCAGGGTATGTCAGTGAACCGCTCCCGGCGAAGCTTTAGGATGCGGTCCCGCAGCTCGGCGGCCTGCTCGAACTCCATGCGGCCGGCGTGGCTCTGCATCTGGGTTTCGAGCTTCTTCATGGCCTTTTCGAACCCTTGGTCGTCCAGGTAGAGAATCGGCTCTTCGGCGGCCTGTTCTTTGGGCACGCCCACGAACTCCCGCGCCAATGCTTCGCCCAGCACATCGTCGATGTTCTTGCGGATGGTCTCCGGCGTGATGCCGTGGGCGGCATTGTGCTCCAGCTGCTTCTGGCGCCGACGATTGGTCTCGCCGATGGCCGCCTCCAGCGAGCCGGTCAGGCGATCCGCGTACAGGATGGCCTTGCCATGCACGTGGCGAGCGGCGCGGCCAATGGTCTGGATGAGGCTGCGGGTGTTGCGCAAAAAACCTTCCTTGTCGGCGTCCAGAATGGCCACCAGGCTCACTTCCGGCAGATCCAGCCCCTCCCTAAGCAAGTTGATGCCGATGAGCACGTCGAAAGTACCGCGCCGCAGCCCCTTGAGCAGTTCCACACGCTCCAGCGTATCGATTTCGCTATGCAGGTACTCGGCCTTTACGCCCACTTCGCGGTAGTACTCCGTGAGCTGCTCCGCGAGCTTTTTGGTCAGCACCGTCACCAATACCCGTTCATCCCGCGCGGTCACTTGGCGGATTTCCTCCAGCAGATCATCCACCTGGGTGCCCACGGGCCGCACTTCCACCACGGGGTCCACCAGCCCCGTGGGCCGTACCACCTGCTCCACGATGACGCCGCCGCTCTGCTGCAGCTCGTAGTCGCCGGGCGTGGCGCTCACGTACACCACCTGGTTCACGCGGGTTTCGAATTCCTCGAATTTCAGGGGCCGATTATCCAGGGCCGCGGGTAGGCGAAATCCGAAATCCACCAGCGTGGTCTTGCGGCTGCGGTCGCCGTTGTACATGCCATGCAACTGGCCCGTGGCCACGTGGCTTTCGTCCATGAACAGCACGAAGTCCTGGGGAAAGTAATCCAGCAAAGTATGCGGCGGCTCGCCAGGCTTTCGTTCATCCAGAAAGCGGCTGTAGTTCTCGATGCCGGAACAATAGCCCATCTCCTTCATCATCTCGATGTCGTAGATGGTGCGCTGATGCAGCCGCTGGAGCTCCACGATCTTGCCCTCGGCGCGGAATTCGTTCTCCCGCGTTTCCAGTTCCAGCTTGATGTCGCGAATGGCGCGCTCCAGCTTGTTCTCCGGCGTCACATAGTGTGTTTTCGGCCAGATGGTGAGGCTTTCCAGTCGCTCCAGCACCGTGCCGCGCAGGGGATCGATCTTGGAAAGCCGTTCGATCTCGTCGCCGAAAAGCTCCACGCGATAGGCCACGTCCTCGTACGCGGGATAGACCTCGATGACATCGCCCCGCACCCGGAACACCCCGGGTTCGAAGCTGGTCTGGTTGCGGGCGTACTGGATGGCCACCAGATCCCGCAGCAGCATCGAACGCTCGCGAATGCCGCCCACGTTGAGCGTGACGGAAAGGTTCAGGTAGCTGCTTGGGTCGCCCAGGCCGTAGATGCAGCTCACCGAGGCCACCACGATGGTGTCGCGGCGCTCCAGCAGGCAACGGGTGGCGGAGAGCCGCAACTTCTCCAGCTCCTCGTTGATCTTGGCGTCCTTCTCGATGAAAAGGTCCCGCTCGGGCACGTAGGCTTCGGGCTGGTAGTAGTCGTAGTAGCTGACGAAGTACTCCACCGCGTTTTCGGGGAAGAACTGCTTGAACTCGCTGAAGAGCTGCGCCGCCAGCGTCTTGTTGGGGGCGAAGATCAGCGCGGGGCGGTTGATCCGCGCGATGGTGGAAGCCATGGTGAAGGTCTTGCCGCTGCCCGTAACGCCCAGCAGCGTCTGATGCCGGTCGCCCGCCTCCAGCCCCGCCACCAGTTGCGCGATGGCCTCCGGCTGATCGCCCGCAGGTTCGTACGGCGCGTGGAGCTTGAAAGGCAGCGCCTTGGGCATGCTGCTCCCGGGTTTAGATTCTCCGCAGAATCACGCAGGCGTTGGTGCCGCCAAAACCGAAATTGTTGTTCAGCACGTACTCGCCATCGAAGGTGCCCATCGCGTTGGGGGTCACGTCCAGGTCGCATTCGGGATCCTGGTTGTCCACGTTGATGGTGGGCGGGATCTGACCCGTGTGGCAGGCCATGGCGCACACGATGGTTTCGAGGCCGCCTGCGGCTCCCAGAAGATGGCCGTGCATGGACTTGGTGGAATCCACCTTGAGCTTCTTGGCGTGATCTCCGAAGGTGACCTTGATGGCGGCACATTCGTTCTTGTCACCCGCGGGCGTGGAGGTGCCGTGGGCGTTGATGAAGCCCACTTGTTCGGGCCGGATGCCCGCATCCTTCAGGGCAAGAGTCATCACGCGGCTGGGGCCGTCTTCGTTGGGCGCCGTGATGTGGCCCGCATCGCCCGTCATGGCGTAGCCCACCACTTCCGCGTAGATCTTCGCCCCGCGGGCCTTGGCCATTTCGTATTCTTCCAGGACCACAACGCCTGCGCCTTCGCCCATGACAAAGCCATCGCGATCCACATCGAAGGGCCGACTGGCCTTCTGGGGTTCATCGTTGCGGGTGGAAAGGGCGCGCATGGAGGCGAACCCGCCCACGCCCAGTTCGTTGATGACGGAATCCGCGCCCCCCGCGATCATGCGGTCGGCGTAGCCGTGCATGATGAGCCGAGTGGCGTCGCCGATGGAGTGGGTGCCCGTGGCGCAGGCCGTGGCCACCGCGCTGTTGGGACCTTGCAGGCCGTACTTGATGCTGGTGTAGCCACTGGCCAGATTGATGATGAGGCTGGGAATGAAGAAGGGGCTCGTGCGGCGAGGACCGCGATAGCCGTTGGCTTCTTCCCAAATGGTGCCGAGCCCGCCGATGCCGGAACCGATGATGACGCCGAAGCGCTCCCGCTCTTCCTTGGGCAGTTCGGTTTCGCCCAGACCACTGTCGTTCATGGCTTCCGTGGCAGCCGCAAGAGCGTACTGAATGAAGATGTCCATCTTCTTCAGTTCTTTCTTGTCGATGATGGTTTCGGCATCGAAACCCTTCACCTGACCCGCGATCTTGCTGGAGAAAGCGCTGGTGTCGAAGCGGTCGATGAGGCCAATGCCGCTTTGACCCGCCAGCAGAGCCTTCCAGGTCTGCTCCACGGAATTGCCGCAGGGATTGATGGTGCCCATGCCCGTGATGACCACGCGGCGGCGATGAATGGAAGTCATTACGTCACCTCATTCGTCAGACTGCGGCCCGTTCGGGAAACCGCAGGGTTCCGGCGCTCCAAGCGAGCGCGCCGCAGGAAAGGGAAATCCTACGGCGCGCGATGGGTCCGGCTTCGACTCAAGCCTTGGCGTTCTTCTCGATGTAGGCGATGGCATCGCCGACGGTCTTGATCTTCTCCTGCTCGGCCTCGGGGATCTCCAGGCCGAAAGCTTCTTCGATGGCCATGATGATCTCGACGGTGTCGAGGCTATCGGCGCCGAGGTCGTCCACGAAATGGCTGCTCTCGGTGATGGAATCTTCGGGCTTCGCCAGCTGCTCGGCGATGATGGCGATGACTTTCTTTCTGATCTCAGCCATGGGCTCTCCTTGAAACCTTGCGAGGCTATCATGGCCCGGCGGGAATGCCAAGCCGCCCCTCTTTCCCATCGTACGAAAGATGCCACGAGAACGCCATGGATGAATCCGACTCCGCCGCTCAAAACGGCGCCAACACTGAGGATTTCTCCCTCGACTGGAGCGCCTCCCTCCGTGATTTCGAAGTCCACCTGGGCGTGGAGCGGGGCCTCTCCATCCATACGCGAACCGGCTACCTGTCGGATCTGCGACTGCTGGCAGCGTGGGCCGTGGAACAGCGCTGCAGCCCTTCGGAACTCACCCGGGACCATCTCAATGCATTCCTTGCCCATCAGCACGCCCAGGGCAAAGCCGCTCGCAGCATCGCCCGCCTTTCTTCCGCCATGCGGCAATTCCTGGGCTTCCTGCGCCTGGAGGGCCAAAGCTCCGCAGGCCCCGAAAGCGTCGTGCGCCCGCCTCGCCCGCCGCGCCTGTTGCCTCGCACCCTGGGCGAGGGCCAGGTGCAAGCCCTTCTGGAAGCGCCGGACACCTCTTCAGCCCTGGGCGTGCGGGACCGTGCCTGGATCGAGCTGCTCTACGCCTCGGGGCTGCGCGTTTCCGAACTGGCCAGCCTCAGCGCGCTGTCGGTGTTCCTGGACGAAGGCTTCCTGAAGATCACGGGAAAAGGCAAGAAGGATCGCCTGGTGCCTTTCGGACAGAGCGCAGAACACTGGATGCGGGCTTGGCTTCAGCATCGCAGCCAGTTCAAACCCCGCACGGAAGCCCTTTTCGTGGGCCGCAGCGGCGAACCCCTCACCCGCCAGCACCTCTGGCGCCTGCTCAAGACCTACGCCCTCAAGGCAGGCTTGCCGCGAGAGGCCGTGAGCCCCCATGTGCTGCGCCACGCCTTCGCCACCCATCTCCTGGATCACGGCGCCGACCTGCGAGCGGTGCAAGCCATGCTGGGCCATGCCGACATCAGCACCACCCAGATCTATACCCACGTCCACCAGGCCCGCCTCCGGGCCCTCTACGACCGCATGCACCCGAGAAGCGCGGAGGAAGACCTCCCCGCCTCCCGTCGGGATGACCGTTCTTAGTCTAGTCGTGGAGCCCGGAATCCCGGCGCTTCAAAGCTTCGGCGATCTTTCGCTCTTCCGCCTGTTTTTCCGCTTCCGCCTTGAGATCGAGACGCCCCGGAGCCCAAGGTTCAAACCACTGCTCGGAGCGGATCCATTCGGGTCGATAGCGCTGCGGCTCTTCCACATTTTCCATGGGATGGCCCACGGGAATGAGGGCGAAGGGCTCCACGTCGGCGGGAAGTTTCAACATGGAGGTCAGTGCCGACATGCGCTCACGCCGGGGATAGAGGCCGATCCACACACTGCCCAGGCCTAGATCCTTGGCGGCCAGCATCAGGTTCTCGGTGGCGGCAGCGCAATCCACGCTCCAGAATTCGGGATGGGGCAAATCCCCCGTGGCGCCGCACACGAGAATGGCCATGGGCGCCGTTTCCAGGGCAGAGGCATAGGGGTGATCCCTGCGAATGGCCATGAGGGTTTCCCGGTTCTGGATCAGCACAAAACGCCAGGGCGCCTGATTTCCCGCAGAGGGCGCGTACATGGCCGCCTCGATCATGGTCCGAATGGCCAGAGGCTCCACGGGTTCGGGATGAAAGGTGCGAATGCTTCGGCGGGTCAGGACCGCGTTCATGGTTTCCATGGGATCTCCTGGAAAATCTGGCGGATACGTACCAGCTATCGTAGCATCTCGGAAAATGAGAACCCAAGCAGCGGGAGAAAAGGTGACCAATCTGCACGAAAATCAGCCCTTTCCTTCTCCGCGAATTGTTGTGGCGGGTGGCACCGGATTGGTGGGCCGCGCCCTGGTCGCAAGCCCCATGGACAGCGAGGCATCGGTCCAATCTGAAATCCAGGTATTGACCCGTTCCCCCAGG
>JAJTBC010000273.1 GCA_021287085.1 Bacillota bacterium
GCGTTCTTCACGTACCGATCGAACCAATGAATCATTTCGTAAAGCACGTGCTCCACGCTTTCGGATCCGCGGTAGCCGTGATCCTCGTAGGGCAGCATCACCAGCCGGGCCGTGGCGCCCAGACCGCGCAGCGCCTCGAACAGCTTTTCGCTCTGCATGGGCACGGTGCCGGGGTTGGAATCGATTTCGCCGTGGATCAGCAGCAGGGGCTTCTTGATCTTGTCGGCCTGGATCAGCGGAGAAAGCCGCACGTAGGTGTCCTTGGCTTCGTAGAGGGTGCGTTTCTCGTTCTGGAAGCCGTAGGGCCGCAGCGTGTGATTGTAGGCGCCGCTGCGGGCAATGCCTGCCCGGAACAGCTCGGAATGGGCCATGAAGGTGGCCGTCATGAGCGCGCCGTGGCTGTGGCCGCCCACGCCGATGCGGTCCCGGTCGATGACACCCATGGCATCGGCCTTGTCGATGGCGGCCTTGGCGTTGGCTTCCAACTGCTCGATGAAGGTGTCGTAGGCCGTGGCCACGGGCCCCACCACGGGCATGGAAACCTCCATCACCGCATACCCTTCCAGGAGGAAGAAGAGATTCGAGGTGCCCGCCACGAACGTGAATTCCTTGGTGGAGCCTTCCACCTGCGCGGCATTGGCGGCTTCGGTGTAGTCCAGCGGATAGGCCCAGAACACCGCCGGAAGCCTCGTGCCGGGCTTGTGGTTGGGCGGCAGGTAGAGGGTGAAGTGGATGGGCACGCCATCAGCCCGCTGGGCCGTAATGCGCTGCTTGGTGACGCCCTTCAGCTGCGGGAAGGGATCGGGGTACGCGGTGAGGGGTTTGAGCGCCGAGGTAAAGCGCGCCTCGCCTTCTTTTACGTCCTTCAGAGGCTTGGGATCGAGGGTGCGCAGGTAGCGATTGGGGTACTCCGTGGGGGATTCCCGCGTGGTCAGGAACTGCCCTTTGGCCACGTCAATCCAATCATGGACGCTTTCCAAATGCTCCTTGTCACAGCGGAACAGCCGCTCGGTCTTGAAGGTGCGAAGGTCCATCCGATCCATGAAAGGCCGATCGCCATCGGGAGAGGCGCCCGTGCCCTCGAAGTAGATGAACTCGCCGTGCTGACGCACCGCATAGCGCCCGCTGGGCAGCAGGCGCGCCATGGGCGAGCCTGGATCTGCGTAGCGATCATCGGTGCTGAGGTTCTTGAGAAGCTTGGCCTGGGCCAAAGGCTCGCCGGGCTTCACCAGCCACATGCGCGTCCAGTGCTTGTCGGGGTTGTAGTCGGACACCAGCGCGCGGTCGCCCTTTTCGAGCCATTGGATCCCGGCGCTGCGCTCCGGCAGGCGCGCCAGCTCCGTCGTGGGGGCGCCCAGGGGCCGCATCAGGATGCGATCCCGCTCCGGCACATTGACCTTGGGATCGCCTTGGTCCAGCGCTTCGGTCCAGATCAGCGTGGCCGGAGCCGTGGGATGCCAGGAAAATCCCCGAGGCCCTGTCTCCACGCCGTTGATAGGCACGCGATCCGCCACGGGCACACTGGCGATCTTCTCCTCCAATTGGCCGGTGACGCTCCAAAGCTCCACTTCCCTGGGGAAGCGGTAATAGGGGCGCAGGAAGGAGTAGGGGCGCTGCAGGCGCTCCACCAGCAGATGCTTGCCATCGGGCGAGGCCTGCACGCTGGTGAAGATGCCGGGTTCACCTAGCAAACGCACTTGGCCCGATGAAGCGTTCACC
>JAJTBC010000284.1 GCA_021287085.1 Bacillota bacterium
AGTACAAGGCCGGCACCGTGGCCCTGGATGGCAAGTTCACGGAAGCATGGGACATGGCCTTCAGCTACACCCGCGCCAGCAACAACGGCAACCTGCTCAAATCCAACGGGTACAGCTCGGGTCGCGAGTGGTACGCGATGCAGACCAACAACGAAGGCTATTTGCCGGGCTTCAACAAGGACGAAGCCAAGCTCCGTTCCTCGTACAAAGCCCCATGGGGCACTCGCTTCAGCGCCAGCTTCGTGTATCTCAGTGGTCAGCACTACACCCGCTACGTCCAGACGAGCCGACTGGGCAACCGCGAACGCTACAATATCTATGTTGAGCCCCTCGGTTCCAGCAATTACGACGTGCGCCGCCTGCTGGATGCGCGGGTTTCCCACCGGTTCGGGATCGACAGCAAGCGGGCCTTCGAAGTTTTCGTGGACGTCTTCAATGTGCTGAATCAGCACGCCGTGACCTCCAGGGGCGAGCGCATCGGAAGCATCTTCTACAACGTCACTCTGGATCAGGAAGCTCCTCGCACCTTCCGCCTGGGCGCGAAGCTCATCTTCTGACGATTGAAGGAACGCGGGATGGAGCCCCCTCAGGGGGCTTCCATTCCTTATTCAACGGAGAATTCCATGAAACGCACTCTGGCCTGCATCGCATTGGTCTTCTCCGCAGGACTCTGGGCGGCGCCACCCAAACCCAAAGGTATTCTCGTCATCGTGGGGGGCGGTGACCGTCCCGAGGTGGTCAATGACGCCTTCATGGCAGCGTGTGGCGGCCCCGGCGCGGTGGTGGGCGTCATTCCAACCTCCACTTCCGAGCCCGAGGAAACCCTCAAGGACTGGAAAGCGGATCTGGAAAAGGCGCGACTCGTGATGGTGCCCCTTGATGTGCGCACCCGTGAGCAGGCCTCCGACCCCGCCGTGCTGGAAGCGGCGCGACGCTGCAACGGATTCTGGTTTTCGGGAGGCGACCAGAACCTCGTGGGCGACAAGATCGTGGGCACGCCTCTGCAGGAGGTGATCCGCCAGCGCTACCGCGAAGGGGCGGCGGTGGGGGGCACCAGCGCAGGCGCGGCCATCATGTCCAGGCTCATGCTCACGGGCGACGATCATCGCGGCAAGGAAGCCCTGGACGAGATCGGTCCCGGCGCCTACAAGACCCGACCGGGCATGGGCTTCCTGCCCGAAGGCATCATCGTGGATCAGCATTTTCTCCGCCGGAATCGGCAGAATCGCCTCTTCAGCGTGCTGATGGAGCATCCCGACTTCCTGGGACTGGGCATTGATGAATCCACGGCCTTGCTGGTGAAGGACGGAAAGGCCAGAGTTCTCGGGGAAAGCGGAGTGATGGTCTTTGTGCCCTCCCGCACGAAACGCGGATCGAAAAAAGGCTTCCGCAACATGACCGTTCATCTCCTCCACGAAGGCGAAGGCGTGGAACTGGCCACCCGCCGCATCTATCCGTGAGGTTCGAGCCATGAAGCCCTGGCTCCTAGCCTGCGCCCTGTGTCCATGTTTGAGCGCCGCGCCCTCCTACGTTCCCGCCGCCTCTCATCAGGCCATGCTGTCCCTGCTGGATTCCGTGAAACGCCCCGGCTTCATCGAGGTCAGCGAAGCGGGCCGCAGCGCGGGAGGTCGCAGCATCCCTTTGGTGCGCCTGCATCGCAGCCACCAGCCCCGCTTCAAAGTGCTTCTCTACGCCCAGCAGCACGGTGATGAAGTGGCCGGCAAGGAAGCCCTGCTTTCGGTGGTGAAGGACATCGCCCGGCATCCTGAAACCCTGCCCCAGGATGTGGACCTCTACCTGCTGCCCATGATGAACCCTGATGGAGCCGTGGCCTATGCGCGCCGGAACGGCGCCAACGCCGATCTCAACCGCGATCACCTCACCCAGGCTCAACCGGAAATCCAGGCTCTCTACGCCACGGTGCGCCGTCTGCAGCCGCATCTGGCCGCGGATTGCCACGAATTCACCCGGGACGGGGAAGACTACCCAAGGGAAGGCCGCGATCCCAAACGTCGCCTCTGGGCGCGCTGGCCCCTCATCACTCTTGATGGCTGCAATCACCCCCTTATTCCCCAAAGATTGAAGGACGTAGCGCTGCGCATGGTGGAAAGCGCGCGGCCCGTGATGGCGAAGGCGGGCATCGCCTACGATCGCTATCTGGTGGGAGGCCCCGCACCCGATGAAGAAGTGCGCCCCTCCACCGTGGAGGTGGACGATGGCCGCAACGGATTGGGGAGCCACGGCGTTCTTTCCTTCATCATTGAATCCGGCGTACGGCGCAGCGCACCCGATCCCCAAGCGGATTTGCCCCAGCGCGTGACCGCCTACCGCACCCTTCTCAAACACCTGCTGGGCACCGAGGCCTCCCGGAATCGCCTTCGGACGCTGGTTGAGGAAGCACGCCGAGAGCCGCTTCCGCCCTTCATCGCCACCAACGTGTTCTGGGGCAACGTCGGCGGGAAGGTACGCACCGTCAAGCGAGTGGATCTACTGAGCGGCGAGGTGCAGTCCGTGGCCACGCCCAACGCGATGTTCGATATCGTGGTGAAGCAGAGCGTGCCCACACCCTCGGCCTACGCCATTGAACCCCGCGCCGCCGCACAGCTGAAGCCTTTGCTGGAACATCACGGATTACGTTTCCGGGAACTGGTTCAGCCCGAAACCCGGATGGCCGAACCCTGCACGCTGCTGCGGGTGGAAGAGCCCTACGACGAGCTGTACCAGCGGTACGAGCATCGCCAGATCGTGCGTCGGGAAAAGGCCATGCCGCTTGAACTTCCCAAGGGCACGCTCATGGTGGAACTGAATCAACCCTGGGCCCGCCGCGCCATGCAATTCCTGGAGCCCTGCCTGCTCTACGGGCTGTACAGCTACCCGGAATACCGAGCCCTGGCGGATGCTTCTGGGCGATTGCCGGTGCTGCGCGTGCTGCAGCGCGAGCCCTGATTGCCTCTCGATTTGCCTTGAACCTGGAGATTCCATGCTGCTCATCAAGAACGCCGAGATCCTGAACCACGAGTCGGAAGGTCGCTGCGATCTGTTGCTGGGCGGCGGCAAGATCCTGCTCATGGAGCCCCACATCCGCATTTCCCGCCAGTACCGCGAGGTGATCGATGCCCGCAACCTCATCACGGTGCCGGGCTTCATCGACGGTCACGTGCACATGATGGGCGGTGGCGGCGAAGGCGGCTTCGCGACCCGCACCCCGGAGCTGCCGCTGCGCGACGCCATTCTCGGGGGCGTCACCACCGTCGTAGGCTGCCTGGGCACCGATGGCCACACCCGCACCATGGGCGGCCTCCTCGCGAAAGCCAAGGGCCTGGAGGAAGAAGGCATCAGCACTTTTGTGCTTTCAGGATCGTACGGCATGCCGCTGCAGACCATGATGGGCAACATCGAACGGGACCTGCTCTTTCTCGACAAAGTGATCGGCGCAGGCGAAGCGGCCATTTCCGATCATCGTTCCAGTCAACCCACTTTCGAAGTGGTGGCTCAACTCGCGGGAGAAGCCCGTCGCGGCGGCATGTTGTCGGGCAAGGCCGGTATCGTCAATTTCCACCTCGGCGACGGGAAACGCGGCTTGGAGCTGCTGCGACGCCTGCGGGACGAAACCGAACTGCCTGCCACTCAGTTCCTGCCCACGCACATCAATCGCAATCCCGATCTCTTCGAGGAAGGCATCGCCTGGGCCAAGAGCGGCGGCTTCGTGGACTTCACCACGTCCACGGTGCAGGCATTCCTGGATGAAGGCGAAGTGCCCTGCGGCGTAGCGCTGCGGCGCATGCTGGAAGCGGGCGTGGATCCGGGCCACATTACCTTCACTTCCGATGGCCAGGGCAGCCTGCCCAATTTCGATGGGAAGGGCCGATTGGCGGGCATTTCCGTGGGCCGCGTCACGACCCTGTTCCAGGCCGTGCGTGACGCGGTGCTGCAGGAAAAAGTGCCCCTCGAAATCGCATTGAAGGTCATCACCGCCAATCCCGCACGCATCCTCAAGCTGCGCCAGAAAGGCAAGCTCGCCGTGGGCATGGATGCGGATGTGGTGCTGCTGGATCCGCGACATCTGGAGATCCACAGCGTCGTCGCCAAGGGCCGCCCGATGATGCGGGCAGGCAAGATCCTGGTCAAAGGCACCTTCGAGTAAGTAAAGTGACAACACCCAAGAAACCACGGAAGAACCTCTCTTCTCTCCAGTCTTTTCTCCGTGTTCCTCCGCGCTTCTCCGTGCCTCCGTGGTGAGTCTTTTAAAAAACTTTCGTGAACCTATTGAGGTGGAAACCATGGCGAAGAGTTTCAAGGAATGGGCGCGGTCCCTCAAGATGCCGCATACCCTCGTGATCGTGGGCGCTCTGGTGGCCGTGGTGCTGGTGGCCTCGTGGCTCGTTCCATCGGGCGAATTCCAGCGAATGGAGCGCGTGTTGCCCGATGGCCGCACCCTCATGGCGCCCATCGCGGGGAGCTTCCATTTCCTGCCCAAGCATTACCTGGGACCGCAGATGCTGCTGCTGGCGCCCATCAAGGGTTTCGTGGACGGCGGCACCCTCATCGCCTTCCTGCTCATCATCGGCGGTTCCTTCTATGTGTTCCAGGAAACAGGCGCTGTGGAATTCGGCATCAAGCGCCTGGTGCGCGCCATCACGCGAACCCCTGCGCTGGAGTGGCTCTTCATCCCGGTGCTGATGATCGTGTTTTCGCTGGCGGGAGCCATCTTCGGCATGGCCGAAGAGCTGATTCCGTTCATCGCCATCTTCGTGCCCATGGCTCGAGCATTGGGCTACGACAGCCTCGTGGGCGTGGCCATTCCCTTCCTGGGCTCGGCGGCGGGATTCGCGTGCGCCTTCTTCAATCCCTTCACCGTGGGCGTGGCCCAGGGCATCGCAGGGGTACCGCTGTACTCGGGCCTGCGCTACCGCATCGCCGCCTGGGTGGTGGTCATGACGGTGGTCATCACCTACGTGATGATCTATGCGCGACGGGTCAAGGCCAACCCCGAAATCAGTCCCGTGCGCGACATCGATCGGGAGCGCGAAGCCACGGGCCATCACGAGGATGTCAACAAACCCTGGGATCTGACCCATATCCTGGCCCTTGTGGCCTTCGCCCTGGCCATGCTGCTGCTGGTGTTCGGTGTGCTGAAGTTCAA
>JAJTBC010000009.1 GCA_021287085.1 Bacillota bacterium
TGTTGTTGCTCATCCCACTGGCCATGATCCAGGGCCAGATCGAATCCCGCAGCAAACGCAAACAATCGGTGGTGGACGATGTGGCCGCCAGCACGGCCGGTCGCCAGCAATTGATCGGACCGTTGCTGATCATTCCCTACACGGAATGGCAGGAACAAAAGGTCTACGACGAAACCACCAAGAGCACCCATATGACCCAGGTGCCCGTAGAACATCATCAGATCATCAACCCCACCCACCTCGAGATGGGTGGCGAGGTCAAGGTGGAAGAGCGGCATCGGGGCCTTTACACGACCCAGATCTACCATCTGGAAACTCGCCTGAAGGCTCGATTCACGGTGCCAACAGTGCTGCATGCCAACTCTCAACGGGTGAAAACCACCTTTCCTGAAAACCCTTTCGTTCTACTGGGCCTTTCCGATCTGCGCGGTGTGGGCAATCGCCCCTCCGTTGTGTGGGATGGAAAGGAGGTGATGTTCACAGCCAAAGCACCTACGCGCACCCTTCCCGGAGGAGTCCAAGCCCATCTGGGTCCTGTGGAAGCTCTGCGCGGCCAAGACTTGGTTTTTGAAATTCCCCTCCAACTCATGGGTTCCCAAGTGCTCTCTTTGGCCCCCGTGGCGGACGATAACCGAATTTCTCTGAAATCGAATTGGCCCACTCCCAGCTTTACGGGCCGCTTCCTTCCCGTATCTCATCGCATCGACGGTCAAGGTTTTGAAGCCCAATGGCAGGTTTCTTCGTTAGCACGCAGTTTGGAAAGCATTCTGGAGCCTTCGGGGAAGTCGTTTACCGAGGAAGCCCTTTCCATCGCGTTCATCGAACCCGTGAACATCTACTTGCAGAGTGAACGAGCTGTCAAATACGGATTCCTATTCGTGGGTCTGACGTTCGCAGGATTTTTCTTCTTTGAAATGCTCAAGCGGATGCCCATTCACCCCATGCAATACCTCTTGGTGGGTTTTGCGCTGGCGATCTTCTTCCTTCTTCTGCTGAGCTTGACCGAGCACATCACGTTCCCGGTGGCATACCTGATCGCCAGCAGTGCCTCTGTGGTGTTGCTTGGCGCCTACCTCATGCACGTGCTTCAGAGCCGTTGGCAGGGAATGGCCTTTACGGCAGGGTTCGCAGCCTTGTTCGGGGTACTGTATGCGCTGCTGGCTTCAGAGGACAACGCGCTTCTCACAGGATCGCTGCTCCTATTCGCGGTCTTGGCCATTGTCATGATGAGCACCCGCAAGCTGGATTGGTACGCACTATCCAACCGCCATCAGAACTCGACCATGTAGGTGCCCCGCAGCCGTTCTCAGCGCAGCCCTATCCATGATCCCAATGGCCTTCTAGGATGGATTCAAAGGAGAGGGAGTGCGTTCGGAACGGCTGCACGGGCTGGATATTCTGCGGGGGTGCATGGCGCTGGCCGTGGCGGTGTACCACTTCACGGATTGGACCAAGCTGGCGGCGGCGGGCACCAAGACCAACAACGTGATCGCCATCCTGGGCACGTACGGGGTCGAGGGCTTCTTCATCGTCAGCGGGTTCTGCTTCTTCTTTCTCTACGGGGAGACGCGCTGGGATGGGGCGCAGCTGAAGCGTTTCCACCTCAAGCGCTTCTTCCGCATCGCGCCGCTGTACTACTTCGCCGTGCTCCTGAACCTGCTGCTGCATCAGCCGGTGGGACCGGAGGTCACGCCGCGCATGCTCGCGGAGAACGCCACCCTCACCTTCGGGCTGTTCCATCCCAACCACGCGCTGGTGCTGGGAGGCTGGTCCATCGGCCTGGAATACGTGTTCTACTTCGCGTTCCCTTTGCTGGCCTTCCTCACGCGGCGCAAGGCCGTGCTGGTGCTGCTGACGGCGGCTTTCGTGGCCCTGAGCTGGCCCTGGAACTTCTACGCCGTGCCCCTCGCCACCCACGCAGGAGATGCCAAGTTCCACGCCTACGTGCAGATTCCCAATCATGCCTTTCTGTTCCTGCTGGGCGGCCTGCTGGCCTGGGCTCGCACCGTCACTCCCTGGCGGCTTTCGGGGCGCTGGTTCCTGGCGGCCTTGGCCGTGCTGGTGATGGTGGGCTGGCCCCGGGGCCCTCGGTTCTACGATCATTTCGACGTGATGGTGGGCACCACGCGCCTGTTCTACGCCGGTCTCTGCACGCTGGTGGTGGGCCTTTTCGCTTTCTTCGACATGCCTGATCGCCCTTGGCGCAAGCCCCTGATCTTTCTCGGCGACGCCAGCTATTCGGTGTACCTGCTGCACCCCTTTGCCTTCCTGCTGGTGCGAACGCTGCTTCCCCAATCTTTGGGTCCCCTCGCGAACTTCTCGCTCAGCCTGATGGCCACCCTGGTGCTGGCGGGCCTCGTGTACCGATGGCTGGAAAAACCGGCCATGGGTTTTGGGCGCAAATTGGCAGGAACCTAACTCCGTTTGCGGCGTCTAATGGGAAAACATCCCCAGGGAGGCACCCATGAAGGCCCTGCGCCAACTGCTCGACGAGAAGGGACACAGCGTCGTCACCGTCCAGCCCACGGAAACGGTGTACGCGGCCTTGGAACGCATGGCCCAGCACCGCATCGGCGCCCTGCTGGTGATGGAAGGGAAGCGACCCGTGGGTATCTTCTCTGAACGCGACTACGCTCGCAAAGTGGTGCTCAACGGCAAGAGCTCCCGCACCACCCCCGTGCGTGAAGTGATGAGCGAAAAGGTGCTGTACGTCACGCCCGACCAGACCGTGGAAGAATGCATGGCCATCATGACCAGCCACCATTTCCGCCATTTGCCCGTGCTGGAGAGCGATGGTTCCGTGGCGGGGTTCCTTTCCATCGGCGATCTCGTGAAAGAGACCATCTCCGCCCAGCAGTTCATCATCGAGCAGATGGAGAAGTACATTTCCAGCTAGGCCGTTGAGCGCCCTGCTTGAACGAACTGGAAAATCACCGTCTTCCCGCCCTCAAGAAACCTCCCGTCCCACGCTGTTCATGAAAGAATGGGACTTGGTTCTTTGAGGAGTTCTCATGCCTTGGATGAAGGGTTCTCGCGGGTTGGGCCTGGTGGCCGTGTTGGCCTCAGGTCTGCAGGCGCAGGTGACGGGGGGACTCCAGATTCGGGCGGTGGATAGCTCCCAGCGGCCTGTGGCCGGGGCGCGGCTGGTGCTGGAATCCCTGGATCGCGCCGAGCGCCACACGCTGCGCACCAACGAGCGGGGAATGGCTTCGGTAGCGGGCCTGCTGCCGGGAAGCTACCGTCTGCAGGACCAGATCCTTCAGCTTCGCGCCGATGAGCGCGTTCAAATTACGGTGAGGCTGGGCGCAGCCCAGGCCGTGGTAGGCGTGGAGGATCGTCCTCTGGAGGCCGAAACCAGCAGCCTGGCCCCGCAGATGCGCCTCATGCTGGAGGATTTCCAGAGCCTGCCCTTCAGTCCCCAACGCTACGTGGAGCACAGCTACCTGGCGCCGGGCGTTGGCCCCTCGGGCAAGCCGGAGCCGGTGGTGCTGGGTTCCATGCTCGACAGCAACGCCTACCTCGTGGATGGCCTGCTCACGAACCTCAGCACCAACGGGCGTTTCGGCCTGAACCTCAGCACGGAGATTCTTGAGAGCCAAACCCTCACCACGGGCGGGCATAAGGCGGAGATCGCCTTCGCG
Source organism: Bacillota bacterium (assembly GCA_021287085.1). Taxonomy (GTDB): domain Bacteria; phylum Acidobacteriota; class Holophagae; order Holophagales; family Holophagaceae; genus JAYREN01. Next base: position 3,642 of record JAJTBC010000009.1, read on the forward strand.
CCGGGCGGCGTGTTCTCCATGGTGACCCGCAGCGGCGGCAACACGTTCCAGGGGTCGCTCTTCGGAAGCCGCATCTGGCGCGGCCTCAACAGCCATCCCGATGCGGGCAAGACCAACTTCCCCGACGAGCGTCCCACCGATGCCACGGCCTGGGGCCTGTCCCTTTCCGGCCCGATTGTGAAGGACCGGCTCTTCTTTTTTGCCGCCTTCAATCGCCAGCTGATGAGCCTGGATTTCGATAACGTGGCGCCCATGGGCACCCTGCCCCATCGCCGCAGTCAGGAAGAAGATCGCTCCTACCGTTTTGTGAAGCTCACCTGGATGGCCACGGAGGCCCATCGCGTGGAGCTTTCCTGGTTCGGGGACCCCGTGCGCCAGCAGCATTTCGATAGCGCGTACGACAGCTCCATCAAGGATTTCCAGATGCCCGACCGCACCCGGGGCGGCAACAGCTTCCTGCTGCGCCACGTGGGACAGATGACGGAGACCCTCACCTGGGAAAACGCGCTGGGCGTGCATCGCACGGATTTCCAATGGACGCCTTCCAATCCTGAGGCCGGGCCCAATCGCGCCCAGCTCGACGCGCCGGGCAAGGAGAGCTTTGGCGCCTATGCCGAGGATCGCCTGGATCGCATCCGCAACTACACCCTCACCAGCGAGCTGGTGTGGCGTCGCGGCGATCATACGGTGAAAGGCGGATTCCAGGGCCTTCGCGCCGAATACACCGTGGCCTATCGCCGCCCCAGCGGCGGCCTTTCCTACGTGGATCGCGCCGCCGGAGGCGCAGGCCCCGCCAGCGGCGATCTCTCCGCCATCCGGGCAGGCTTGCTGGCGCTTAATGGCAACGACTATGGCTACGCCACTGCGGATAGCCTCTCCACCCTCAGCCCCGTTTCGGGAATGTTGGTGGGAGGCCGCCTCAGCTACCTGTACCAGCGTACCCTGGCCTCCCTGGACAGCTACGGCTCGCCCCTGATCCGCACCTCTCAGGGCCTTTTTCTTCAGGATGACTGGCATCTTTCCCCGCACTGGACGTTCAATCTGGGCCTGCGCGCGGATCGCGTAAGTCTCGATGGCGAAGACGGGCGAAGCCTGTACCGCCAGACCCTCACCAGCCCCCGGGCAGGGCTTTCCTGGGATCCCGAAGGCCAGGGCCTCACCCGCCTCTTCGCCTACTGGGGCCGCATCTACAGCCCACCTGCGCCCGGCGCCGTGACCTCCATCGGCGCGGTCACCGGCGGCCCCGCCCAAGAGCGGCAGGTCTGGATTCCTTCACTGGGCCAATGGAAGACCTGGCAATCCACCGGCGTCCAAGGGGTGAAGAACATCGCCGTAGCCGAGGATCTGCGCTCGCCCCGCACGGATCTCACCCAGGTGGGCCTGGAGCGTCTGGAGGAGATTCCAGGCTTGGGGATCTGGGCCCTCTCCGCCGTGTTCACCCGGAAACAGACCCTCGATCTCATCGATACCTACAACCCCGCCTGGGGCTATCTGCCGGAGCTGGCGGCCCAGGCCAACGCCTCGGCAGGCAAGCGCGTGGTGGCCAATCTGCCCGGCCTGCAGCGCACGTTCAAGGGTTTCGATCTCTCGGCCCAGCGGCGCTTCACGGGTGGCCACAGCCTGCAATTCAGCTATTCCCACGGCGATCTCTACGGCAATAGCGAAGTGGGCGGCGTGGCCAGCGTGACGGGCAAGAACACGGGCTTCGCCCAGATCCCCAGCCTGCGCGACGACTACCGCCTGCCCCGGTACACGGGCCTGCTCAACGAAAGCCTGCGCCACGCCTTCAAGGCCTATGGCAGCGCGGCTCTGCCCTGGAATCTCGAACTGAGCGGCAGCGCCCTTCGTCGCAGCGGCATGCACTACAGTTCCCTGGCGCTGCGCTCCGGCGATCTGGTGCTGGCCCCCGGCGCCCAGCGGGGCGATGGCGAACTGCCCTGGGTCACGGAAGTGGATCTCGCCCTCAGCTGGACCTTCCGCGTCCAGAAAGTCGCCTGGCGCGTGGGGATGGATGTCTATAACCTCACCAACGCCCAGCCGATGATCGTCATCAACAACCTTGATGGCGCCTTCACCGCAGGCAACTACCAGCAGCCCAGGGTGTGGCAGATGAGCCTGAGGGCCAGTTTCTGAAACCCACGAGCGCACCAGGATGGAGGGATGCGCCAGCCTTCCTCCATCCTGCGAACCCGCGCAAACCGGCCATGGGTCGGCGTTGCGAGAAAGCGACCTTGGTCGCCGGATCGCGATGCGTATCCTCTGAACACGAACGGGTCTGAGCGTTCCAGGAAAGACGGAACGCAAAAGAAAGCAGGCATTGGGAAGACGATTCCCTGGTTCCCTCCGCTGCAAGCGAGAGAAACAAAAACCACGGCGGGTCGGCGCTTGGGCCTTCCCACCGTGGTTTTCGTCATGCTTTTTCTTGGGACGATGCCTTAGTTCACCGTCAAGGTTCCCACCGACAAGGCCACCGTGGCGATGGAGCCATCGGAGTTCAGTACCTGGATCTTGGGAGCGGAGAAGGTCACGTTGCCGGCGACGCCAGTCCTGAGATCCAAAGCCACCTGGGCCAGCACGCCGTTGAGCGCCACGGAACCCGCCGTGCCCTTCTGTCCCAGGGCCGCCGTAAGGGAACCGCCTGCCACCTTGCCTTTGATGGCCTGGGGTGCGCTACCGAGGTTCAGCGTCGTGCCGTTTTTCACGAATTCTACGTCGCTGCCAACCACCTTGGCCCAAGCGGCCTTGGCGGAATCCACATTGAGGGTGAAGGCCAGGCCTGCGCCGTTGGAAGCCCCCTGTCCCACGATGTTCAACACCAGATGGGTCGCGGTGCTGCTGGAATCCTTCAGGAGGCGATAGGTGCCCGTGGTGGGATCGGTGTAGTCGAGCCTCGCACCCGCCGGAATGGTCACGGTGACCGCGGCCGTGGCGGTCTTGGTGGTATCCGCCACGCTGGTGGCCACCACATGATAGGTGCCAACAGTGACAGGAGCCGTGTACACTCCGGCGCTGGTCACGGTGCCGCCCGTGGCGCCTTCCTGCACCGACCACGTCACGGCGGTGTTGGTGCTGTTGGTGACCGTGGCCGTGAAGGTCTGGTTCGCGCCCGTGGCCACGTTGACGGCGGTAGGCGTGATGGAAATGCCCACCAACGGGGTGACGGTCACGGTGGCCGTGGCGGTCTTGGAGGTGTCCGCGAGGCTGGTCGCCACCACGTGATAGGTGCCCGCCGTGGCCGGGGCGGTATAGAGGCCCGCGCTGGTGACGGTGCCGCCCGTAGCGCCTTCCTGCACCGACCATGTCACGCCCGTGTTGGTACTGTTGGTCACGGTGGCGGTGAAGGTCTGAGTGGCGTTCGCCCTCACGGTGGCCGTGATGGGCGCGATGGTGATGGCGACGGCGGGAGCCGGAGGAGGAGGTGTGGGGTCGCTGCCGCAAGCCAGGGCAAAACCCAGCACGACTGCCATGCCCATCAGGGAGAAGGAGGTTTTCATGTTCATAAAGTCACCTTTCACAAAGCTGCCAGAAGTAGCGTGAGGTCTGCATCGTTGATGGCGCTATCGCCATTGAAATCGGCTTTCGCCAAATCTGCGGCGTCCGTGCTGCCATACCGCTTGAGGAGTTCCAGCAGATCGTAGGGATCCACCTTCCCGTCGCCATTGGCGTCGAGGGGGGCCCCGGTGGCAGTCAACGCTGCTTCCCACACCCCTCGACCGAAGGTGGCGATTCGAATGAAACTGCCATCGGGCGCCAGGTAGAGATCGCGCACACCCACGAGAGGAAGCCCCTCGCCAAAGCGAGTCCAGGTATCGCCGCCATCCGTGCTGCGATAGACCCCGAAATCCGTGCCTACGAAGAGCGTGTTGAGGCTGCCGGGAAGGTTCTGCACCACGTGGATGGGAATGCCGAAAGGCAACCCGTTGCTCGCCGCCGAGCTACCGTCGATGGGAGTCCAATTGGTCCCGCCGTTGGAGCTCCGGAAGAGATGGTGGGCATTGGCATTGGGTGCCACGGTGGCACCGTAGAGGATCTGGTCGTTCTCGGTGTTGAACCACACGTAGCTGGTGTAGGACGAGCCGGCGGTAACGTCCCCGGAAGTGGTCCAGGTGGTGCCGTTGTTGGTGCTCACCCAGAACTGGCCGCCGGAGGAAGCCAGTGCCACGGCATTGGAGCGCCTCGATCCCGCAAGGTTGCGAATGACTTTTCCTGAATTCACGAAATCGGTCATGGTCAGGGCATTCCAGTTGTTTCCGAAATCCGTGCTCCTGTACACCTTCTTGTTGGCGAAGGTGTACACGGTATCC
>JAJTBC010000030.1 GCA_021287085.1 Bacillota bacterium
TCACGCCTTCTACCGCGCCCTGCCCGAAGAAGACCGCCTGTCGCTGAAAGAAGACGTGCGCCTCAATAGCTGGGCGGAGCGTTTCATCGCCAAGGTATCGGACGGTTCCCTGGTAAGCCTGGTCGCCAAGGTGGATGGCGAGATCGTGGGCGAAGGCAGCCTCTACCGCACCTTCCATGGCTGGACACGACACGTAGGGGAGGTGCGCGTCAGCGTCGCTCCCGCCTATCGCCGCCACGGCCTGGGCCGCCGATTGACCCTGGGCCTGCTGAAGATCGCCAAGGATCTTGGTATCGAAAAAGTGCTGCTGCGCATCGTGGAAACCCAGCAGCCCGCCCGGCAGATCGCCCTGCATCTGGGTTTCCAGCAGGAAGCCGTGCTCCAGCGCCATGTGGTGGATCTCGCGGGCCACAAGCACGATCTGCGCATCCTTTCCCTGGAGATGGATCAGTTGGGCCCCGTGACGGAGATGCTTTCGAAGTAAGCTGGCTCCATGTCCGATCCCAAACGCTCCCTGCTCGGCCTTCGCATCTTCGGCGTGGCCATGAGTCTTCTGTTGCTGGGTCTCGGCCTCCAGGCCTACCTAACGGAATTCACTCCGCAGCGTTCCACACGCTTCGGGCTGAAGGGACCGTTCTACGGCGCCGATGCCAAGGCTCAGGGGCTGTTATTGATGATGCTGGCGCTGCTGCCCTTGATCGTGCTCCTTCGAACACCACGGCAGATCGCCATCTTCGGTACCGTTATCGGCCTCACTTTCATGGGTACGCTGATGGCGTTTTCCTGCGCCCGCAAACCGCCCAATGTCTGTTTTCTTCAGCAAGGCAACGCACCACCGCATTGATATTCCACCTAGACGTTCTCCCCGTTGGTGCCTGTGCCGCCTAGGATCCCGAGGCGATCCGGTGCGTCAACCACTACGTGGAGGGTGGCGCGCTTCTTAGAATTTCTTCCGCGCGTCGTCGCCGCAGGATTTTTACGGAATCTTCGTCGGTGGCACGAAGCACGCGGATATCGCGTTGCCGCGTTTGTCCTGTGGTGTAGTCGCGCCAATTGTTGTGGGTCCAGAGGGGCTCCACGCGCACCGATTCGACCGCCGCGCCTTGGGCATCCTTTCGAAGCATCGCCACCAGTGCCGCACCGTCACGGCTGTCGCCGCTGGCCACGGGCATCAGGCCAGGGGCGTAGGTGCGATCCTGATTACTGATGAAGTTGCCCAGGGAAAAGATCGCAGCGCCGCGCCGCCCTCCCGATTCGATCCACTCCAAGGGCTGCAGCACATGGGGATGATGGCCCAGCAACAGATCGGCCCCAGCGGCCACCAGCTTTGCGGCCATCTCCCGCTGGCGGGGTCGAGGGCGATGCTCGTACTCGATACCCCAATGAAGGCTCACCACCACGAGATCCGCCTGGGCCTTGGCGGCGCGCACCGCCTCGATGGCCGCATCGTCGAGCGGGGCCACCCAGGGCCGTTGAGGATCGCCGTTGAGATTGGCGTTGAAGAGATCCGTGTAGGCGAGAAAGGCGATGCGCAGGCCCTTGCGCTCGAAGATCCGTGCCTGATGGGCCTCTTGGCGGTTGCGGCCACTGCCGATGGCCGTGAGTCCCAGGCGTTCCAATCGCTCCAGCGTTTCCACCGTGCCCTTCGGCCCTTGATCGAAGGCGTGATTGTTAGCGGTGGCCAACACGGCGAATCCACTGGCCTTGAGGGCATAGGGCAGGTCTTCGGGCGCGTTGAAAACAAAAGGCTGCCCAGGGCGACCTGTGGTGGGTGCAATGGGCGATTCCAGATTGCCGAACACCAGATCGGCGCCA
>JAJTBC010000146.1 GCA_021287085.1 Bacillota bacterium
ATCCGCAGCCCCGAGGACAAGCTCATCACCATTGAAGACCCGGTGGAGTACCAGCTCGAAGGCGTCACCCAGATTCCCGTGAACGAGAAGAAGGGCCTCACCTTTGCCGTGGGGCTGCGCTCCATCCTGCGCCACGACCCCGACAAGATCCTCGTGGGCGAGATCCGCGACAACGAGACGGCCCAGATCGCCATCCAGTCCGCCCTCACGGGCCACCTGGTCTTCACCACCGTCCACGCCAACAACACCCTGGACGTGCTGGGCCGCTTCCAGCACATGGGCGTGGAGGTCTACAACTTCGTGAGCGCCCTCAACTGCATCCTGGCCCAGCGCCTGGTGCGCACCCTGTGCCCCAAGTGCAAGCGACCCCTGCCGCCGCCTTCGGAACCAATGCTGAAGGAGAACGGCGTCAGCGCCGCCTGGGCCCAGGGCGCCACCTTCTTCGAGAAGGGCGGCTGCGTGGATTGCAACGGCACCGGCTTCCGCGGCCGTCAGGCCATCATCGAGTTCATGGGCATGAACGATGAACTCCGCGAGCTCATCACCAACCGCGCCTCCATCCGCGATATCAAAGCCGCCGCCCGCCGCCACGGCATGCAGACCTTGCGCGAAAGCGCCCTCGAAAAGGTGCGCCTCGGCCTCACCACCTTCGCGGAGATCAACAAGGTGACCTTCAGCGAAACCGTCTAGGAAATGAAGGAAAACGGGCGTCAGGGTTCTTCTGCGCCCACTAGCTCCCGCTCCAGACTCTGCAACCGCTTGAGACGAGCGAAGGGGCCTTCCTGGGCCGCGAGATCGGCGGGAGGACCGTACTGCACGGGCAGGCCTTCTTCCAGCACCAGCACGCGGTCGCAGAGTTCCGCCACGAACACTCGATGGGTGGCCAGCACCAGGGTGGTCTGACCAAGATGCCGTTGAAGGTTGGCGAGAATGCGGCTTTCGGTTTCGGCGTCCACGGCGGAAAGGGCATCGTCCAACAGCAGCAATCGCGGCTTGCGCAGCAGCGCCCGAGCCAAGGCCGCCCGCTGGCGCTCGCCGCCGGAAAGGGTGACGCCTCGCTCCCCCACGAAGGTATCGAGGCCCGCCGACAATCGCCGGATCAGGTCATCCAGACTGGCCACCTGCGCCACGTTCCAGAGTTCTTCCTCGGTGGCGTCAGGGCGACCCAGCGCCAGATTCTCCCGCAGCGTGGCGGAAAACAGAAAAGCCTCCTGGGGCACCCATCCCAGGCCTGCCCAATGACGGCGCAGGTTGCCGTGATCCAATGGGCGACCATCCACTTTCAATTCGCCGGAAGTCGGCTCCCGCAGTCCCGCCAGCATCTGCAGCAGCACGGTCTTGCCCGAACCGATGCTGCCCACTACGGCGAGGCTTCCGCCCGAAGGAATCTCCAGGCTCAGCGGCCCCAGGCCCCGGCCCGTGGCAAAGCGATGTTCGGCGTCCCTCAATTCCAGCCGGGCGGGCGCTGCGTCGGGCTCCGTCTTTTCCTGGGGAAGCAGCGGCTCCGGGCTTTCCAGCACCTGATCGATGCGTTCCTGCCCTGCCCTGGCTCTCTGGAATAAATTGGTGGCCCAGCCCAGGGACATGACGGGCCACGTGAGCGCCGCCAGATAGCCCGTGAACGCCGTGAGATCGCCCAGACTCAGCTCCCGGCCCAGCACCAGACGCCCGCCGAAGGCCACCAGCACCATGGCCGCGAGACCGCCCATGAGCAGGGCCATGGGGCCATACGAGCTGAAGAGGGCGGATTGCCGAATGCTCAACCGCGCCTGTTTTCGACACAACGCCTCGAAACCCTCGATGCGTGAGGCTTCCAGGCCGAAGGCCTGCACCACCCGCTCGCCGGAAATGGTTTCGTGGCTGTAGGTGTTGAGGGCCGCCGTCACCACTTGCGCTTTCTGCTGAAGCCGATGGCTGGCCTTGCCCACCAGGTAGAACCCCAGGCCCAGCAGGGCGAAGGGAGCCATGACCGCCAGGGTCAGGCCGGGATGGCCGTTGAGCATCAAGGCCAAGGTCACGGGCAGGACGCTGAAGGCCTGCAGGAAGCTCATGAGCCCAGGCCCCGTGGCCATGCGCACCGCGCCGATGTCCTCGCCCAGACGGCTCATGAGATCGCCCACGCGCTGCCGTTCGAAGAAGGCGAAGGGCCGTTCCAGAAGATGGGCGAAGAGGCTTTCCCGTTGTTCCCGCTCGATCTGGCGGCTGAGGCCGATGAGGATGTTGCGCATCAGGTAGCGACCCAGGGCCGCCAGGGCCGTGAAGGCCAGCATCACTCCAAGCATGCGCCGGGAAGCCGCGTACTGGCCCATTTCCAGCCGATGCACTGCGCGGCCCGACCAGTACGGCACCCAGGCTGCGCTGGCGCCGCACACCACCGTGGCGAAAAGCCCGAAGGCCAGGCGTCCCCGATGGGGCGCCATGAGCTTCCACCACCACGGTGCTCGAATTCGAAAACGCAAAAAGCCTCCAGGTTTCAGCCTAGCGAAAATTCGCTGGCCCAGGGCGGGGCCTTGAGGCATCCTGGGCTCACCCTTCCCGAGTCTTTCCATGAACTTCCGCGCCCTGTTCGCCTTCGCGCTATGTCTGGGTCTTTTTTCCCAGACCGCTCCCATCGTCGAAGAATCCTTCCTCCGAGATCCGGGGCCTCTGGATTTCCTGAAAGGCGAAGGCCACGAACAGGCCATCCTCCAGTCGCTTACCGGAGATTCGCTGGTGGGGCTGGATACGAACGGCAAGGTGGTGCCGCGCCTGGCCCATCGTTGGGAGATCAGCGGCGACGCGGTGGTCTTCCATCTGCGCGAGGATGCCCGCTTCACCAGGGGCGCAGCGGTGACCGCCGAGGACGTGATCTGGACCATCCAGGCCATCCAGCGCATGGACTCCGCCAGTCATACCAAGCGCGCCATCCTCCATGGGGTGCGCGTCACGGGCCAGGGTCGGCGCGTAGAACTGCGCTCGAATCGCCCGGCAGCGCGCCTGCTCATGGAGCTGGCGCGGGTGCCCATCGCTCGCCAAGGCCACCCCGATGAAGGCAGCGGCCCCTTCAGCCTGGCCATCGAGAAGGGCGAATGGCGCCTGAAGGCCCGGGAGCATTTCCTGAAACCCTCCATCGGAGGCTTGCGTTTCCGGCTCATCGGCGATGAACAGGCCGTTTTCCAGAACCTCCAGAAAGGCTGGCTCACCCTCGGCGTGCCGCCCATGCGCAAAGGCCTTCAGGTTCCAGCCACCCACCGGGAATACCGCAACGGTTTGCTGGCCCAGATCACGGTCTGGAGCCGCGTGGGCACGGCACCGTTGAAGGCGCTGGAACGATGGCGCAGCGAGGTTCTGCCAGCGGATTTCTTCAACGGGCGCCTGAAGCCCAGCCTCGGCCTGCTGCCGGAAGCCCTGGGCTTCGCGCCCCGCGCCATGGATGGCGAGGCAGGGAACCTCCAGGGTCAACGCTGGGACCTGCTCTATCCCAGTGGCGATGGGCAGATGGAAAAGGTCCTGCTGGCTCTGCGGGAGCGGGCCAAGCGCGAGGGCGTGATCCTCGAACCTCGACCTTTGGAAACGGCGCTCTTCTTCGAGCGCATTCGAAAAGGCGATTTCAGCCTCGCCTGCGCCATCAACGTTTTCGATCCCCATCCCTGGTCGGTCCTGGATCTCATGGAACCGGAGGGAGGCGCGAACCTCGCCCATTGGCAGGATCCGCGTCTCGCCAAGCTGGTCTCCCGCCTCACCAAGCCCGGCGACCCCGCCTGGAACGATCTGCAAAACCTCTGGGCGGAACGACCCACTTCGCTGCCCCTGATGGATTACGTGGGCTGCGTGTGGGTGGATCGCCGCTTGAAGGTGCAGCCGGGCGTGCTGGGGATCTATCTGAGCACTCCCGGCGCCGCTGGATGGACATGGCAGCCCTGAAGGCGCGCTTTTTCGCCCAAGGGTGGGCGGTGTGGCTGCTGGCCCTGATCGCCATTCTGGCCCTGCCCAAGCCGCCCTGGCGCACCGCCGTGGATACGGCTTTCCCGTGGATCATGGTGCCCATCACAGCATTGCTTCTGGCGATCATGATCCTCGGCGCGGCGCTATGGGTATGGCTTTGGGGGCCGAAGGCAAGCCGCCATCGCCTGCTGGCGCTGTGGGAATCCCTGCCCGACCTGCTATGGGGCGGCCTTGCCCTGGCCCTGTGGCCCGCGGCCTGGGGGCCTCCAGGCTGGATCGCCTGGGCCTTGGCCTTCCTGTTGGCGGTTTGGCCCGTGGAGATCCGCTGGCTGGCCCAGGCGCTTCCCCCTGAGGAACCCTATCCCGCCCTGTGGGGACGCACCATCACCCGGCGTCTCCGATGGCTGGCCCTTCGCACCCTGGCCCCTCGCTGGATCGCGGCCCGCTTGCCGCTTTGGATCACTTCCACCGTGGTGCTGGAGCGGATCCTCGCCGTGAAGGGACTGGGAACCGATTGGATCAATCGCATGGCCGTGGGCGACAAAGTGGGCGTGGCCCTCTGGATTCTGGTCTATGGCCTGCTCTGGACCGCCGCCAGGGGAAGGGATTTCCGCCCATGAAACGGGTGCTGCTCTTCCTCCTTCTGGCGCTGCTGCCGCTCTTTCTGCCGGAGCTTGCGGTGGATCCCTTCCGGGCCGAGCAGGCCTGTTCGTGGCTGCATCCCCTGGGCACCGATGGGATGGGACGGGATGCGGCCCTGCGCCTGCTCATCGCCACCGCTCGCAGCGTAGGCTTTGCTTCCGCCGTGGGGTTGGGCGCGCTGGCCGTGGGCCTGTTGCTGAGCCTGGGGCGGGGCTTTTGGCCTGGAGTCCGGTCGGCGCTTCGGGCCGTGCCGCCCTTGTTGATCCTCCTTTCCCTGGGGGCGTTCCAGGGCGCGTTCCACTGGTTCGCCATGGGCGGCCTCCTGGCGCTGCTGCTGGGGCTGAACCTGGAACCGCCCCTGCGAGCCAAGCTCGAACCCTTCACCCAAGGCCCCGCCTGGGCCATGGACCGCGTGCTGGGAGCGCGCTGGCCCTCGCGGCTGCGACTCTGGACGCCCTGGGCCGTGGAACAGGTCGTGCCTTTCTTCCCCAGTCTTTGGCTGGGGGCGCTTTGGGGCGAAACCACCTTGCGCCTGCTAGGCTTGGGGCCGGGGCCGCACATCGATTCCCTGGGCCTGCTGCTCAACGAAGAGTGGCCGCGCCTTTCCACCGATGGCACCGCCTTGGGCTGGGCCTCGCTAGCCCTGGTGTTGGCCCTCACCCTGTTCACCGCCTTTCAAACCTCCGAGGAGACCCCATGATCGGCAAGCCCCTGCCCCCCTTCTCCCTGCTGGACGACCAGGGCCAGACCCGCACCCAGCGCGATTTTCTGGGCCATTGGACCGTGCTCTACGCCTATCCCAAGGACAGCACCCCGGGCTGCACCACCGAAGCCTGCGATTTCCGAGATCGCTGGGAGCGTGTGCAGGCCCTGGATGTGCAGGTCTTCGGCATCAGCCGAGACAGTGTGAAAAGCCATCAGAATTTCATCGCGAAGCAAAGCCTTCCCTTCCACCTACTTTCGGACCCCGAGGCCACGCTGCTCAAGGCCCTGGGCGCTTTCGGCAAGAAGATGATGTACGGCAAAGAGGTGGAAGGCATCATCCGCAGCACCTTCCTCATCGACCCTAAAGGCATCCTCCGCCACACCTGGCCCAAAGTCAGCGTGAAGGGGCATGTGGAGGAAGTGCTGGAGGTGGTGAAACAGCTTGCGAAATCGAAGTCCTAGACGCTTTCCTTCGGCTCTTCCCCGCTCCTGAACAGCTTCCACGCGCCGAAACCCAGGATCAGCACGGCGATTCCAGCCACCCAAGGGAGCCAGGGGCGGGTACTTTGGAGGGGCGGTGTGGCGAGAGGCACGCCGTGGGGATCGGCTTCGGCGGTGCCCAGGCTCAGGGGAGCGCGCGCGTAGATGTCGCGGCTGGAATCGGGCAGGGCGCCGAGGTCGCCGGGGGCGCTCAACACTTGGCCACCGTAGTGCAGGTAGTAGGTCTGGCCTGCTTCGGCGGGAAAGAGCAGCACGTCCCGTCGAGCCAAGAGCTGCACGGAGGCAGGAACCGCCCCTTCGGGCAGGTGCAGGCGCAGCTCCTGGGCCGTCACGGGGCCCAGGGCTACGCGGGTGCCAGTGGAATGCAGGGCCGGAAGATTCCAGAGCAGACCAGCAACGGAAACATAGGGGCCTTCTTCCCTGGGGCGGTTCGGGTCTGGAGCCAGATGGAAGCGGGGCCTCAGGGGCGCGGCGGGTGGCTGGAGGGTGATCTGGGCGCCCACCAGCCGATCGGCGGCCTCCAGGCTCAGCTTCCATTCCCCTTTCCCGAGGCTTTCCAGGCGAGGTGTCAAGGTCAGGTCTTCGGGGCGCTCGCTGGATTGAGTGGTGGCGGTGACTCGCAACCCTTTCAAATGCGGCGCACGACCTTGCACCGCCTGCAGGGTAATGCGGTAAACCTTGGCATCCCAAGGCACCGAGCATTCCAGCCGCCGCCCCGCTTCGCCCAGATCGAACACATGAAGGGGCGCAGGGCCATCCAATTGGATGAACGTGCTGCCCTCCTGCCGCCGATTCACAAGCACCTGGCAAACCCAGGGGCCTTCCCCTTCCACCTCCAAGGCGATGCGAAGCTGCTCCCGCTGCCGCACGCTCCAGCCTTCGGGGTATTTCAGCGAGAACTCCAGCGTAGGTCGCCCTTGTTCATCCTTCCCCACGGTAAGGGAGGCCAGTTCCAATTCCCTGGGCTGCCAGAGATCATCGCGTTCTACGAGAAAAGGCACGCGCCGCCCCTGGCCATCGCTGAGCCATAGATCGGGAAAAGCCTGCTGGGTTTCACGATCCAGCGCCAATCGCGCCCAACCGCTGGCCTGGGCGGGCGTGATGGCCTTGCGCTGGGGCGCGGCAGGAAGACTCAATGCCAGCGCACAGAACAGCGCGGAAAAACCGAGGCGCTTCATTCCTCCTCCTTGCGGGCCAACCGCAGGCGATTGCCCACCAGGGCCGCGACGAGAATCATGGCTCCCACGCCCAGGAAAGCCAGGGCCTTGATGGGCACGCTGGCCTGGCTGAGATCCACGGTCAGCAGCTTGATGGAGGCCAAGCCCAGCCAGGCGTAGCCTGCCACCGCCAGCCCGAGGCGCAGCTCTTGGCGGGTTTCGGAAAGGCTTCGCAACCATTGCAGCGCCCCCAATAGACCCCAGGCCAAGGTGAGCACGAGGCCCTCGGCCCGCGCCGACTGGCCCGCAAAGCCCGCGGCGTAGGCCAGTTCCAAGGAAAGCACAAAGCCACCCACGATCTGCAGGCCCACGAAACCGAAGGCTCGCAAAGATCCCGAACGCAGCGCCAGCAACGCCCAGGCCCCCGCGGTGAAAAGGCCTTCCAGGAAAAGACCATTGAAGAAAGGCGTACGGATGAAGCCGAAGCTGAACCCATGGCTCACCCCGAAAAGGCCTTCCAGCCCATGGAAGGCCCAGCGCAGCGTGGCGACGATGGTCATGGCCAGGGTCATCCACACCAGATGGCGCAGCATTCCAGCGTCTTGATCGCCGCGGCGCTCGCCCCAATACAACGCCGCCGCCAGCCCAAGGGCGAACAGTCCCCAGATGGGGCCCACCCATTTCCAGGCCAAGGCCACCGGCACCGCCAGCGCCAGGCCGCCCAGAATCAGGGCCAGCAGAGCCACGTCGGCCCCGCGATGTTCCAGTCGAGCGCGAACGGGCTTTACGAGGGCGATATTCAGCGCCGCCAGAGCCAGGATGGGCAACGAAAAGGCTTCCACCGCCCAGCCCAGCTGGCGCCACAGCGACCAGGCCAATGCTCCGAAGGCCAAACAAACGAGCAGCCAAAGGAGCGTGGCGGCCTTGGGCCGGGGTTCCGCCTGTTTGGGCAGCCAGATCCAGAGCCCCGCCAGCAGGAAATGCAGGATCAGGAGAAGTCCTCGCGTCAGGGCTTCCTCCGAAAGCCCTTCCGTCACGCATCCCGACATCAAGAGCCAGATCAGGGCCAACGTCACCACCCGCGCCACGCCCCACTGGGCGCCGATCTTCGCCAGATACGGCACCAGCAGCGCCGCGCCCATGAGCACCGCCAGATAGACCATCAGCGCCACTTCGTGATGACCGCCCTGGCTGAATACCAGCGGCGAGAGCGCCGCCATGACCACCGCCACGCACAGGGCGCCGCCGGATTTGGCCCTGGCGCTGAGGCCACCGGCCAGCAAAGTGCTGAGGGCCATGGCCGCCAACCCCAGGGTCGGTGGATAGAAGTGGTAATCGAAGGCGCCCCAGCGGAAGGTGAAGAGCAGCGTGCCCAAGCCCGCCAGCAGCAGCGCCACGCCGAGCTTGGGGCTCTTGCCCAGCAACAGCCGCGCCGCGCCGAAGCTCAGGCCGCCTCCCGCCGCCAAGCCAAGCAGGAACCGCAGTTCTGGCCCGACCCAGCCCTGCTGGATGGACCAATGCAGGAAGAAGATCGCGCCGATCAGGAAAAGGATGGAGCCCGCTCCCGCCACCCACACGATGGAGGAAATGGGCTTGGAGGGCGCTTTGGGGGGCCGTGGCGGCGCGGGCCTCACCACGGGCACCGTGGGCCTCACGGGCAGCGGCCCCGTGGCCCGACGCGCATCCGACTGCGCCTGCTGATCCTGCATCTGGCGGGAGAGCCAAGCCACCTGGGCTTCCAGCTTGGCAAGGCGCTCCAGCACGTCCGGGGAAACGGATTCGGGTTCGACCATGAAAGCTCCGGGAATTGCGCCTCAGCTTACCATTTCCCCGTTCAGGCTCCGACCACGCCCGCGCCGTTATGACTATGCTGGAACCATGGATGCACCGCTGCTGTTGGCGCTAGCTCGGGCGAGGATCGCGGCAGGACCGGCCTCGGTGCAAGGGCTATGGGTTTCGCCTCGCGCCCTGGCCCTCACCTGGGCGCCGGAGCGTCGCATCGGCTGGAACGCAGGGCTGGCATGGGTATTCCTCCTGAATCCCAGCCCCGAGCTGTGGCTGCTGCACGAAAAAGACCCCGCCCTCGCAGCGCTCAAGGCTCAATCGAAGACCAATCTCAGTCGCCTTTGGGGCGCGGAACTGAAGGGCGCTCGCCTGGAGGCCGTGGAAGGCGATCCAAGGGAACGCTGGATCTGCCTGCATTTCCGCCGCCGTGCCCTCACGGGCCGCATGGAGGAAACGCGACTGGCCTTCCAGGCCATTCCTGGCCGCGGTGGCTTGCGCTTGGATGGCGTGGATTTGAATCCGGTGCGCCTGGGCCTGGGCGCCGTGTTTCCTGCGGGACCGCCGGAACCCGGTCGCGGAAGCCCCGCCCTGGAACGCTGGCAGGAGCGCTTCGGCGGGGAGCTTGATCGTGCGCTGGCGGGCCGTTGCGACGATGTGCTGCCGGGCGAAGGCCCCCTTTTCGAACGCCATCGCCAGTGGTCCCAAGCGCGGGCTGAAGCACTTCTACTGAAGCCTCGCCAAGCTCAGGCTGACCGGGCTTTGGCGAAGGAACGCCAACGGCTGGTCCGCTACGGCGACGCCCTGGCCCAGGATCGTCGACGCCACGAAAGCGCTCTCCCTCTGCGCCTTCAGGCCCAAGTCCTCAGCGCGGAATTGTGGCGACTCAAAGGCGCCCAAGGCGAGGTTCGTCGGGACGACGGCACATCGATGATGTTGCCGGTGGGCATGAGGGCCGAAGAAGCCGTCCAGCATTGGTTCGCTCAAGCGAAGCGCGCCGAGCGCGGCCTGGCGCGGGTGGCGGAACTGGAGCGGGAACAACACCGGCAGATGCTTGAGCTGGAGGCCCGAATGGGCGATCCTCTGGCTTTCGACGCCCGACCCCCGGCCCCAAAGGAACGAAAACCCATGGAGAAGAAACCCGAGAAACGCGCCGACGGCAAAGGCAAGGCCTTCCGCGAAGTGAACGTGGAGGGCTGGGCCGTGGTCATCGGCAAGGGCGACGCCGACAACGACACCCTCACCTTCAAGGTGGCCTCCCCCTTGGATTTCTGGCTCCACGTAGCGGGCGTGCCAGGCAGCCACGTCATCCTCCGCAATCCCGACCGCATCAGCGAACCGCCGAGAGAGGTGCTGGAGCGCGCCGCCCAATTGGCCGCCTTCTTCTCCAAGGCCCGGGACGGCGGCAAGGTCGAAGTGCATTGGTGCCGCGTGGCCGATGTGTCCAAGCCCCGTGGGTTTCCGCCGGGAAAAGTGATGCTCAAGACCTTCAAGAGCCTGCGGGTGTATCCAAAAGAATAAAACTTGCTATTTTAGCGAATAGCTCTCTGATATTCATTTTCTATGCATGTCGCGGATAGCATGTATAGAAAATCATTGTTTTCTATACATCAAAGGTATCCCCATGTCCTTTCTTCTTCCATTGACCCATCTGAAGCCGAGTCGCTTCGAAACGGCGGCGCTTCTCAAGAAACTGACTTCGGCCAGTCGTCGGCTCGCGGAACTCAAGGGCGTTGCGGCCTCGATCCCCAATCAAAGCATTCTCATTCAAACCCTGGGATTGCAGGAGGCCAAGGATAGTTCGGCCATTGAAAACATCGTCACCACCCACGACGAGCTATTCAAAGACGAGCTTCAAACCCAGATGTCCAGCGGCGCGGCGGCCAAGGAGGTGCTGCGCTACCGTCAGGCCCTGGGCGTGGGCTTCGAGCGAGTGCAGCAAAGCGGCCCATTGACCCTCAATCACATTCTGGAAATCCAGGAGGCCCTAGA
>JAJTBC010000041.1 GCA_021287085.1 Bacillota bacterium
TCGCCTTCGTCGTCGCGGGCCGGGGCCTCATCGGTTTCCGGCGGGAAAGGATGGGCCGTGTCCTTGGTCAGGGGATACGCCAGGATCACATCGTTGGCGTTGCCCGCGTAATCGAATTCGAGGCTGCTCATCTGGGGCGCGTACTCGCGGCGACTCACGGCATAGAGATACTTGCCTTCGGGATCCCAGGTGGGGTCGGACACCGTGAAGAATTCGCCGGTGACGCGGTTCAGTTTCTGGTCCGCGGCACTCCACACATGCAGGCTTCGGATGGGCTGCACATTGGAAAGGGAGAAGGCCAGGAACTGCCCGTCCGGCGACCAAGCCAAATCGCTCACCCGCGCTTGGGCATCGCGGGCCACTTTCACCAGTTTGCGATCCGCCACGGTGATCACGTACACCACGCCATCTTTGTCGGTAAACGCGATGCGCTTGCTATCGGGGGACCACAGCGGATAGTTCAACTGCACCGCGAAATCCGTGGTGAGGGCCTGAGGCTTGCCTTTCCCATCAGGGTCCACCAAGTAGAGTTGATCCTCGCCGCTCATGTCGGAGATGAAGGCGATCTTCTTGCCGTCAGGCGACCAGCGGGCGTGACGATCGTGGGCGCCAGAGCTTTGCGTCAAGTTGCGCGTCATGCCCTTTTCCAGGGGGGCCACGAACACGTCGCCCCTGGCCACGAACAGGGCGCGATCGCCATTCGGGGACAGGCTGTAGCTCGTGACGTGGTGCTCCACGCTGATGCGGGAAGGACGCGACGCGCCCCCATCGGTGGGCACAAAGATGGACAGCGCCTGGTCGCGGCCTTCCACGGTGTTGAACACGTGCAGTTCGCCGTTCAGCTCATAGACGATGCGCGATTGGCCATCGCTGGAGGGCCAGCGCACATCCCAGGTCTTTTCGAAGGTGAGCTGCTTCACCGCGTCGGAGACCGGATCCACAGAGAAGAGGTTCAGCGTGCCATCACGATCCGACGCGAAATACACCTTGTCGCCGATCCACATGGGATCGCGCTCGGTGCGCTTGTGGGCGGCGATCTTCTTCTGTTGCTGGGTGGCGAAATCGAAGACGTAGAGATCCTGCGCCCAGCCGCCCTCGTACCGCTTCCAGTGGCGGAAATCCCGGAACATGGGCGCGTAGGCGATGCGCTTCCCATCGGGCGAGAAGGAGCCCGGCCCCGCCGTGGGCATGGGGAGCTTCTTGGGCAGGCCGCCCTTCAGGCTCACGGTGTAGAGGGCCGAACGGCTCAACACGCCATCCGCATCGGTGGCGGCGCGGAACACCACGCTCTGGCCATCGGGCGTCCAGCCCACCACCTGGTGATCGTAGCCCCCACGCGGCGGCAGCGGACCGGCGGCGGGATCGAAGGTGAGCTGGCGCGGAATGCCGCCCGAGGCAGGAATCACGTACACCTGCTCATCCCCGTCGTACTGGCCCGTGAAGGCGATCCAGCGCCCGTCGGGACTGAACTTGGCGAAGATCTCCAGGCCGGGATGGGCCGTGAGGCGCCAGGCCGTGCCACCGTTGACCGGGGCGCTCCAGAGATCGCCTCCGTAGGTGAATACCACGGTGTTGCCATGAATGTCGGGATGACGCAGGAGCTTGGTCTGCGCCAAAGCCGCCGTGGCCGTGCCGAGACACACGAGGCCCAGCGCCAAACCGCGAAGACGGTGGAACGAGATGAACATGCTTCCTCCCATGAGTGACGTGTGAATGACTAGTCCATTGTAATGCGAGGCATAAGGTCTTGGCGACCCGGAATCACGCCGAGCGGCGCAGCGCGTCCAACAGATCCGCCTGAACCCTGGGATTTCCGGCCACCACATCGCCGTTGCTGCTCCAGGCCTCAGTGCCTTCCCAATCGGTGAGGCGACCGCCTGCTTCCTGCACCAGCAGCGCACCTGCGGCCAGATCCCAGACCTTGAGGCCCATTTCGAAAAAGCCGTCATAGATGCCCGCCGCCGTGTGGGCCAGATCCAGGGCCGCGCTGCCGGCGCGACGAATGCCCTTGGCCTTGGGAAATACATTCCCTAAAGCCCGATGGAACCGCGGAAAACGCGGGCCCAACTGGAAGGCGAAGCCTGTGGCCAGGAACGCGCCTTCCAAGGCGTGATGATTGGAAACCCGCACGGGCCGCCCGTTCCAAGTGGTGCCGCCATGGCGGGTGGCGAGGAAAAGATCCTCCCGCAAGGGGTCCAGCACGCAGCCTGCCACCGGGCCTTCGGCATCCCAAAGGGCCACGGACACGCACCAGTGAGGGAACCCCTGCACGAAATTGAGGGTTCCATCCAGCGGGTCCACGATCCAGCGTCGCTCGTCGTCGCCCGTGGCGCCGCTTTCTTCGCCCACAAAGGCGTATTGCGGAAAGCGCGATTCCAGTTCCGCCTGGATGGCCGCTTCCGAGGCCCGATCCGCGTCACTCACGTAATCGTTCTTGGTTTTCTCCGTGATGGCCGCGGCATCCAGCTTGCGAAAGAAAGGCAGCAGCACCCGCCCTCCCGCCAGGGCCGCGGCTTCGCAGGCATCGCGCTGGGCTTCGAACATGGAACCTCCTTCTCGATCATAGAAGGCTGGGGGCCATCTGGATAAACCCGACAGAACTGGTAAACTTTTGGATTCGAGGTTTCTGGATGCCCAAGGTCATCAACATTGAACCCACGCCCAATCCCGATGCGCTGAAGTTCATCCTGCAGCGCCCCATCCTGCGCTCGGGCGTGCGCTCGTTTCGCGATTTCGCCTCCGCCGTAGGCGATCCGCTGGGATCGGCCATCTTTGCGCTGGGCCAGGTCACATCGGTCTTCTACATGGATCGCTTCGTCACCGTGAACAAGGAGAGCGAGGCCCAGTGGAGCGATCTCATCGATCCCGTCTGCGAAGTCATCGAAAGCCAGCAGGAAGAGGAACCCAAGGAGGCCGCGCCTTCGGACGGCCTGCCCTCGGGCACCGCCGACGAAAAGCTCATGGCCATCCACAAGGTGCTGGACGAGGTCATTCGGCCTGGATTGGCCGGAGACGGCGGCGGCGTGGAAGTCATCGACTTCGACGGCACCACCCTGCGCATCAGCTACCAGGGCGCCTGCGGCTCCTGCCCCAGCGCCCAGGGCGGCACCTTGGCCTTCATCGAAGGCCTTCTGCAGGATCGCGTGCACCCGTCCATTCGCGTCATCAGCTATTGATCAGGCGCCTGCCCCAGAGCCATGGATTCCACCTTTTGAATGGAATCCGGCCCCCTCGTGTGGATGACCGCCTACCCTTTTATCCTGAATTCGAACATTGTTCCCCTTTGCTGCATCCAAGGGGATGGAGGCCAGA
>JAJTBC010000045.1 GCA_021287085.1 Bacillota bacterium
GGCCCTGGAGTGATCCATGCTCGTCTTTCTCAACACCATGATGTTCGCCTTCCTGGCGCTTTTCCCCATCCTGAATCCCCCTGCCATGGCACCGGTATTCCTGCAGTTGACGGCGGGGGTGAAGGATTCCCAGCGCAACCATCTGGCGGGCCTCATCGGCTTCTACACCTTTCTGTTCCTCACGGGCCTGCTGCTGGTGGGCGGCTGGCTACTGAAGCTCCTGGGCATTTCCATTCCCGTCATCGCCATTGCGGGCGGTTTGCTGCTCTTCCATAGCGCCTGGCGCATGCTCAACAAGAATCCCAAGCTCAGCGAATCGGAAAAGGCCGAACTGCAAACCTACATGCTGGATAAGGCCTTCTTTCCGCTCACGCTGCCCGTGACCGCCGGTCCTGGCGCCATGGCTGTGACGCTCAGCCTCGTGCCCTCCGGCGCTATCACCAATCCCCACACGCTGCTGAAATTCCTGGCTGTCACCTGCGGCATCGGCATGGCCGCCACCACGGTGTTCATCTTCTACCGCTATTCCTCCAAGGTGCTGAACCGCATGGGGCCCACGGGCACGGCCACCATCAGCCAGATTTCGGCCTTCGTGCTGCTGGCCATCGGGGTGCAGATCGTGTGGGGTGGCGTGAAAGAGCTGATTCTCACCCTGATGTGACGAAGCCTCGCTGGTTCGCAGCCCTCGAGTCTCGGTTCGGGTTTTCCGGGGATTGTGAAGAAGCTGGCGCCGCGGGAGTTTCGGGACTAGGATGCTCGGGAACCGCCGGATCCGTGTCCGGCTTTTGTCTGGAGATCCCTCATGAAGTTCGCTCCCATCGCTCTTGTGCTTTGCGCCAGTTTCGCCCTCGTGGCCCAGCCCAAGCCCGCTGCGCCCAAACCCGCTCCGGCTCCCGCCGCTCCCACCACTCCGGCCAAGCCTGCGCCTCAGCCTCTTCCCACCGCCACGGGCATTGTGGGCAACAAGGATTCCAAGGTCTATCACAACGCCAATTGCCGCTTGGCTTCCAAGATGAAGCCCGAACACAAGACCACCTTCGCCAGCAAAGCCGAAGCCGAAAAGGCCGGCTACAAGGCCTGCAAGGTGTGCAAGCCGTAACACGTCGCTCCACGCCGCGCCCAGAGTTCCTTTTGGAGCCTGGGCGCTTCGTTCTTTCTACGTCAGCACGCCCGCGATGCACGCGGAAAGGAAGTTGGCGAGGGTGCCCGCCAGCATGGCGCGCAGGCCCAGGCGGGCCAGGTCGCCGCGTCGCTCGGGAATCAACGCGCCGATGCCGCCGATCTGGATGGCGATGCTGGAGAAATTGGCAAAACCACACAGGGCGAAGGTGGCGATGAGCTTGGCCTTGGCGCTGAGAGCGGTCATCTGACCCAGTTCGATGAAGGCCACGAATTCGTTGATGACCATGCGCTTGCCCAGCAGTGCGCCGATGGTGCCGGATTCGCTCCAGGGCACGCCCATGAGGAAGGCGAAGGGCTTGAACACGTAAGCCAGGATGGCCTCCATGGTGATGGCGGGATGGATGGCCTTCAGCAATCCGTTCACCAGCGCCACCAGGGCGATGAAGGCGATGAGCATCACGGCCACGTTGAAGGCCAACTGACCGCCTTCCCCCGCGCCCCGCGCAGCGGCATCCAGGATGTTGGCGTCGGTGCGGGGAATGTCCACCTGGATCTCGCCGCTGGTTTCGGGAATCTCCGTTTCGGGTTCCAGGATCTTCGCCATCATGATGGCGCCGGGAGCGGTCATGATGACCGCCGTGAGCAGATGCACGATGTCCACGCGGGCGATCTGCACGTAGGCCACCATGATGGAGCCGGAAACATGCGCCATGCCTGCGGTCATGATGACCATCAGTTCGCTGCGGGTGAATTTGGCGAGGTAAGGCCGGATGGTGAGGGGCGCTTCGGTCTGGCCCATGAGGATGGAGGCCGCCACGCTCACGCTCTCCGCGCCGGACACCTTCAGCAATCGGCCCATGGCCCGGGCGCAGGCGCCCACCACCCACTGCATCACGCCCAGGTAGTAGAGCACCGCGAAGATGCTGGCCACGAAGATGATGGTGGGCAGCACCACGAACGCGAAGACCATGCCCAGCTTGCCGATGGGCGTGCCGCCGGGGCCCATCACCGCCGCCCCTGCGCCGTGGGCCAAGTCGCCGAAGACGAAGCTGGCGCCGGCCTTGGCGAAATCCATGAGATGTTCCACCACCTGCCGCATGCGGTCGAAGCTCTTGCCCACGAGGTTGCCCCAAAGCAGGCCGAAGGCGACGATCCCAACGATGGCCCAGTTGAGGCGCTTGTCCTGGAAATTCGCGAAACGGCGCAGCAGCATGGGGGTGAACATGAGCAGCACCAGCACCCAGCCCAGGCCGAAGTAGCGCGGCCCCACGTGAATGCCGGGCCAGGGAAGCACATGCTGAAGGCCCGTGGCGATCACGTCGCCCTTGAGCACCACCACGGCGAAGATCCATTGCAGCGCCATGGCCCAGCCCATGGTCTTCCAGTGGATGGCTTTCCGGTTGCGGGAAAGCGCCAGCGCCAGCCCGATAAAAGCCACAATGCCCAACAGACCCATGAAGCGAGCCACGGTTCCTCCTACGCAGGGGAGTTCAGAGTTCCTTGTTCAGCGCCTCGATGGCCTTGCCCATTTCGAAGCGAGCGCGGCCCAGGATGCCGTGGCGGTGCATGACCACCACCAGCGAACACTGTTCCTGGGCGCCCATCATGAGAATCCAGTGCTGATTGGTGCAGAAGGCCACCTGTTCCACGTCGCCCTTGTCGAAATCTTCCACGGCCTGTTGCAGGTGGCGCTTCACCACGTTGCGGTAGGCGCCCAGCAGCTGCAGGGCATCGTTGGGCACCTCGATGGTGCGTGCGCAGATGGCGTCCCCATCGCGGTCGTTGAACGTGACGGCGATGGCTTCGGGAATGCGCTCGATCAGACGATCCAGAATGTCCTGGAAAACCATGGGGCTGCTCCAAAGCAAGGTGAACTCATGATGCGCCCTTGGACGCTGAAGATCCAGCGCGAGGTCACTTCTTCCCGAAAAGGGCCTTGAAGTCGGCGATGGCCACGGGATCGCCTTCGCGCTGGAGAGGGCCTAGGAATTCCTGGGGATCGCGCTCGGCGAATTCGCCGAAGGTGGCCACGTTGCCGTTGATGTAGGCGATGAATTCATCCTGGCGACCGCGCACGTAGCCTCGAAAAGGCTTGGAGAAGAAGCCCAGCAGGGCGGAATCCAGCTTCGTCCAGGTCTGGAGGTGGGATTCAAAGCCGTTGGGACCATCCCAGTAGCGGTACACGGTGACCATGCGTGCGCCCACGGCCGGGGAGAGGCTTTTGAGGCGCCCTGCGTCCGCCTGGCCTTCCACCAAGTAGATCCGCAGGCCCGGTTGGCGCAGCAGCAGCCGCAGCGTGCCGCGCAGGCCTCGGGAATCGTCGATGGACCACGATCCGTCCGCGTGAACCTGGGCGCAGAAGGACGGCACGAACTGGCAGTAGCGCCACATGGCGGCGCCCAGCCGGGGATGGTCGAAGAGCTTCTCCATGGTCGCCACCTTCACCCGCTTGGGCTGGGTGCGGGTCTGGAAGGCGAAATCCGCGCGAGTGACGACTTCCCGCGCTTCTTCGCGGAAGCCCGGCGGCAGCTTTTCGAAGGGCACCTGGGCCATGGCCCCGACCCCTGAAAACAACCCTAACCCCAGGAAGCAGGTCAAAAGAACGCGCATGCCATCACGCTACCCGCTCCCAGGGAGAGAAGAAAGGCCGAAGCTTATCCCTTCCGCTCTCGGAGCCGAAAAGAAACTCGCATGACGATCCAGCCGCGAGACCTCCCCCGTACCCCTCTGGACGCCCTCCGTGCCCAGCTCAACGCCTTTGCGGAGGGTGATGCCGCTTTTCCGCTTCACCTGAGTGCGGCGGTCCAGGCCCTGCGCCGCCAGGCCTTGCCGGTGCTAGGGGCGGTGCTGAAAGACGGTTCCCGGCCCAAGGGGCTGCGTCGGGCCGTGCTTTCCTTGGTGGCCCGGTTCGATTGGCCCCAATGGACGCCTCATCTGCTGGATGCCCTGAAGGCGGAGAAGGAATTGAGCGTCTTCGACCAAGGGTGTGAAGCGCTGGGGACGCTGGCCGTGCGCGAAGCCTTCCAGTCCCTGGAAAGCCTCCATGCCTTGCGGACCGAGGGCAGTTTTCGGCTGATCGTGGATCGCGAGCTGGCGGCTTATCGTTCGCCCCATGCCTTTGTCCACCATCTGGCCAGGGTTCTGGAAGGTTCGGAGAACGCACATCTGGCCCATCAAGGGGCGCGTTTCCTGGCGGCCCAGGTCGATGAATCCCATCTTTCGGATCTGGCCGAAGCCTATGCGGGAGGCGACGCGCTTTCGAGATCCCTGCTGCTGCGGCTGCTGGCGGGCATTCCCGGGGAGGGCGCCACGGCCCTCCTGGTGGATTTGGCGCGTCGTATTTCCAAGGAGATCCAGGCCAACGAAGCGCTGGCGGAGATTTTGCGAGGTCTCCAGCATCTGCCCCGCAGCTCCGTTCGGGAAGAAATGCGAAAACGCGTGGTCGAACGATTCCAGACAAGACTTCCCAGGGAGACGCGAAACCTGGAGGAAGCCGACGCGAACCTTCCCGAGAACGACAAGATCGCCTTGATGGAAGCCTTCAAGGCCCACGCCCAGGACCAGAGCGAAGCCTTCCTGGTGGAATCCATGGGGCTGCTGTTGGACAACAAGCTGGCCCGATTCTCCGTGTACCACTCCGAACAGCTTGAAACGGCCGAACGTCGGGGAGCCGCCCTGCGCACGGATCTGGATCATATGGCCGAAGCCATGGTGCACCGTGTCTCCCTGGGATTCGTGGATCGGCTCAAGGCCCTGAATGCGCTGAAGGGTCCTTGCGATCGCAAGCAGGGTAGCGAGGGACTCTTCCGGGTGCTTCTCGAACTGCTGCCCGCCCAGGAGACGGTCCTTTTGGACCAGGTGCTTCAGGGGGACGATCTCCGCAGACGTCTGCAGGCCCTGGAGATCCTTGGCAACCGCGAGGACAACGAGCTGACGCCTTTCTTCCTCAAGGCCATGCAGGATTCCATCGTGGACGTGGGGCAGCTGGCGGGCCGTTTCGTGCTTCGGCTGCCCGATGGTCTGCCTGCGCTCATGGCGCAATTCCATTCGGAACAGCCTGAACAGGTGCGGCGCGCCATCCGGGCCTTCGGCGAGAACCTTACCCAGGAGGCCGCCGAGCCGCTGCTGCGCTTCATCCAGGGCGATCCCAAGGACGATCTGCTGGTGGAAGCGGTGGAGGCCCTGGGGGATCTGCGGCATGCCCCGGCTTTGAATACGCTGCTGGAGCCCCTGCATGATGGCAAGCCTCTGGCGCTGCAGTTGGCGCTGGTACGGGCGCTGGCATTGCTGGCATTGCCGGAAGCCTCCCTGGGATTGCTGAAGAAGGCTCCGAACCTGAAGCATCCCGAAGTACTCATCCTGTGCCTGGAAGGGGCGCTCACGGCATTTCCGGGCTTCGCTCAACCTTTGCCCGTCGAGCATCTGGAGGCCTTGCTGGCCTTGATGGAGCGTTGCTGTGACGAGCGGGAAGGAGAGGGCCAGCACCTGCCCGCCATTCTCGCCATGCGCGATCTGTACGTGTTCGACGCAAAAGCCTATTCGCATCTGAAGGACCGCCTGGGGGATTTCCTTTTCGACATGCGTGCCAAGGAGAACTGGGAACCGGCCAACAACGAGCGGGTCGCAGCGGTCGTGAAGGAGATGGATCGACGCAGCGAGAACCTGACGTTGCTGGCTCGAAAAGAAAAGGAAATCCAGGCGTTGGCGCAGCAGCTCGAGCAGAGCGATCCCGTTCGCCTGGAAGACCTTCAGGCCCTGAAAAACGCCTTGGCTGATCCCGATCTCATTCTGCGTGGCGAAGTGGCCGTTCGCCTGGCCCAGCTGGTGGAGAAAGTGCTGGCGAAAAAGCCCAGCGACTGGAGGCAGTCGGCCTGTCTGTGCGAGATTGGAGGCTTTCTGGGACAAAAGACCCTGGTAGAGCCGATTCGCGCCGTGCATGCACACAGCAAGAGCCTGGGCCTGCGGAGCGCTTCCCGCAAGGCGTTGAAGGATCTCGGCCTCAGCGAAGCAGAGATCGACCGCAAGCTGCCCGTCGAGCGCATCCTTCTGCTGGAGCCCAGCACGTTCTTCCGCAAGCGTCTGGTGGCGGCCCTCGGCGGGCGATGGCAGGTGCAGGAGGCGGCGGATCGCGCCCAGGCGGAAGCGTTGCTGCAGACGCAGCCTGTGGACCTGCTCCTTTCGGAAACCAGGGATGGGCAAGGCGATCTTCGGGCCTGGATCGAGTCCCAGTGGGGGCAGGGGCGCTGCCGCACCGTGATCCTTTCCGCAGCCCAGCGCGAGGCCATCGCGGAAGCGCCCTGGCTCGAAGCTGCGCTCTTCAAGCCCTATCCCATGGAGCAGCTTTTGCAGATTCTGGCGCCGGACGCCTGAGGCGCGGGAGTCGCCGATTCCTGTCTGGGGGCTCTCTCCGAATCATTACAAACTCTTTACAGCTTCAGGACGCGGCGCGATTAAACTTGTTCCAACGGAAAGCCTTTCCCTGCGATACCTGAGTGCGCTTGATGCATTCATCCTTCCTTGAGGCCCCCATGTTCCTGCCCCAGTCCTGGATGTTTCGGATCCGCCCGGCCGCGATGGTCTGCCTGGCGACCTTCACCCTGGGCGCGCAGGAAAGCTCCCTGGCGGAGCGCCTCTACGTGTCCGGTGATCGCGCCTACGCTCGCAAGGCCTACACGGAAGCCCTGGAGACCTGGAACCAATTGCTGTCCCAGGCCCCCCAGTCGCCTTTCGCCGCCCAGGCCTTGGTGCGCTTGGCCCGGCATCAGATGGAGCAGGAGCGCAAGCCCGAAGCCGCGCTGCCTTTCCTGGAACGACTGAAGAACGAGCACATCAAGACGCCCTGGGCTGCCGAAGGCATGTTGATGCGCGGCCGCATCCTCATGGACCAGGCCCGGAAACCCCAGGACTTGCGCGAAGCCATGGGGGAGTTCAACCGTCTGGCCGATCTCTTTCCCGATCATCCGGCGCTTCCCGAGGCGCGCTACCGGCTAGGCTTGGCCTATGAGATGCAGGGCCAATGGAGCCGGGCGCTCCAGCACCACCTCGAAGCCCTGAGGCTGGATCCGACCTTTGCCCTGGCCCCGGCGGCGCACCTTCGGGCGGCGGAAGTGATGGACATCCTGGGCGATCTGCCTGGATGCCTGCGAACGCTTCAGGAGCTGCGCCTGCGCTACCCGCAGAGTTCTGAAGCCAAGGAAGCTCAGTGGCGTCTGGCCGTGAGGGTCAAGCATCGCCTCCAGAAACCGGTCCTGACGTCGGAAGGCCCCTGGCCCAACGGCAAGACGAAGTGGCTCAAAACGCCCACGCTGCTGGCCGTCGGTCCTCGCGGCGACCTGTTCATCTACCAGGACGACCGGGACCAGGCCTTTCGCCTGGAAGGAGCGGATGCGGTCGCGGTGGGGCCGCTGGTGAAAAACGCCAAGGCCCTGACGGTGATGGCCGATGGCCAGCTTGCGCTCCTCAGCGCCAAGAACGGCATCACTCACGCCAGCACCGTGCCCGTGGCGGGGCTTTCCTATCCCACGGGGCTTTTCCAGGACGGATGGCAAGGCTTCTGGGTGAGCGATGCCAAGAATGCCGCGTTGACGCTGGTGGGGGCCGATGGCGCCACGCGCACGCTGCCCTCTCCTGCAGCCACGGCCATGGCAAGCCTGCCCACCGGCGGCGCGGTGGTGGCTTCCGACGCCAACCGCAGCCTGCTTTTCCTGGATGCCACTGGCCAACCCAAGCTCACGGTGCCCTACGGCAAGGATCTGCCTGCGCCATTCCGGTCGGTGCTTTCCCTGGCCTCCGATCCCACGGGCCACGTGGCGGCCATCGTGGAGGGCCCGTTCGAAGGCGTGGTGCTCTGGGGGCCTGATGGCGCGCTGCTGCGGTTCGCCGCTTTCAAGACCCTGGGCCTCAACGGGCGTTTCCGCGCCATCGCGCTGGACCGCACGGGAGGCGTCATTCTCGCCGACCGCTCCAACGATCTGCTGATCCGCTTGAACTGAGATGGCCATGTCCCTTCTTCGCACGTGCTTCGTCCCACTCCTCTTCGCGGCCTCCAGCCTCTGGACCACGGCGGCCCTGGGCCAGGATCCCCAGCTCAAGGACACCTTCCAGCAAGCCAAGGTGCTATGGGGCAATCAGGGCGACCGGGATGGCGCCACCGCGCGTTTCGAACAGGTGCAAAGCGCCCTGGAAGGCAAGGAGCTGAAGAGCGAGTGGGCGCAGATCCTGGCCGAAACCTACAACTGGCTGGCGGTGCTGGACAGCGGCAGTGCGGCCCGGAAAAGCCGGGTCAACGCCCACCTGGAGGCGCTGCTGAACCTGAACCCGGATTTCGAGCTGGATTCGGCCATCACCAACGGCCGCTTACTGGCGGCCTTCGACGCGCTGCGCAACGCCAAGCTGGTGAAGGTGGCACTGACGCTGGAGCCCCAGGGCGGCGAGCTCAAGGTGGACGGCAAGCTGCGTTCTTCGGCTCTGAAGTTCCTGGCTCCGGGCTCCCATCGCATCACCTATCAGAAGCCCGGCTTCCAGACCGTGGAATCCCAGGTGGAACTGGCGCTCAAGGAGCCCAAGGCCCTGGAGTTCAAGCTGCAGCGGACCTCCAGTACCGTGACCATCCACACTTCGCCAGCCGGGGCGGAGGTGCTGCTGGATGGGAAAGCCCAGGGCCAGACCTTGGATTCCAGCGGGGAACTCTCCGCGCCATTCGTTCTTGGCGACCTTGGTAGCGGCAGCCATGTCCTCGAAGTGCGCGCACCCTGCTTCAAATCCCGTCGCATCGAGCTGGATCCTTCCTTCACGGCGCCTTTCCAGGATCACACCCTGGAACCGCTGCGTCTGGAACCCAGCCGGGGGCGCCTCACCGTCCAGTCGGATGCGACGGGGGGCGAACTGTTTCTCGACGGCAAGAGCCAAGGCAAAGTGCCGGTGCAGGATCTTCAGGTTTGCGCTGGGACCTACGATCTGACCGTGCGCTATCCCGCCGGGGGGTTTTCCACACGCATTGACGTTCGGGAAGACCAGGGCCAATCGGTGATCGCCAAGCCCATGGCCCGGCTGGTCTATGTGGGATTCGAAGGCGAAGAGGATTTCGCCGGCAAGGATCGATTGCTGAAGGCGCTGGAAACGTTGGGGCCCCGCCTTACGACCCTGGCCTTCACGGCGATCAAAGGGGAATCGCCCCAGGCGGCCATGGCTCGATTGAAGACCAGCGGCGAGGCGGAACTGGTGCTGTGGGTCAAGCCCGGCGCAGGGCGTCCGGTGCAGGACGTGGAACTCATCCTTGCCACGTTCCAGGGGGAAGAAGCGCGGGCGCAGGTGAAGCCCTTGGAGCAGGATCCCCTGCAAGGCTGGGTGGAGCGTCTCAACCATCTGCCGCCCTTCTCCCGACCCTGGATAGGCGCCACTCTGCTCGACGTTCCCGGGGAGGCGGGGCCTTGGGTGCTGGAGGTTCAGGAAGGCGCCCAGAGCGCGGGCCTCAAAGCCAATCTGCCCATCACCCAGGTGAATGGCCAGGCCGTGGCTACCGTGGCCGAGTTCAGGACCGCCCTGGATCAGGCCAAGGGCGAGACCGTGACGGTGATGCAGGGCAGCGAATCCCTGCGCCTGCCTCTGACGCGGGCGGGGCTGGAGATACCCGTGAATGCACCGGATCTTTGCTATCCCGTGCTGCTGGCGGAACTGCGCCTGCGCGCTGCGGAAGCCAAAGGCGACGAGTTGGGTTGGCTGCGCTTGGACCAGGCCCTGGCCTTCATGCACTTCCGCCGCCATGATCGTGCGCTGGAGATCCTGCGGGACACTCGCATCCTGGCCACGCGCGGGGTCAGTCAGGGCACCCTCGACTACTACACCGGCGTCTGCCTGCAGAGGCTGGGGCAAGCCTATGTGCCCGAAGCCATTCAGGCCTTCTCCCAGGCTTTGAAATATCCCAACGCCACCCTCTTCGGCCCCGAAGGGCCCCTGGTGGCGCCTCTGGCCCGTCAGGCCATGGACGATCTACGACCCTGAAAGGAGCATCCATGCACCCCTCCCGTTCCCAGCGAGGCGAAGGCAAGATCGGCTGCATCGTCAGCCTGCTGGTGCTTGGCCTAGTGGCGGCTGCGGCCTACAAGGCCGTGCCGGTGTACTACGCCAATAACGAATTCCAGACCGCCGTCGAGAACATCTCCACCCGGGCCGGCATCCTGCCCCTGCCCACCATCGAGGCCCAGATTCGAGACAAAGCCAAGGAGCTGGGCATCATGGAGGCCCTGGATCCTGGCGCCATCACCGTCACCAAGAGTGGCGATCCCTCCAGGGGCACCTGCACCGTGCGGTTGCATTACACCCGCAAGATCGACTTCTATGGCGTGTACACCTACGCCTACGTGACAGACAGCACCCGCAACACTCCCTACATGGATGTCCGTTAAGGGCATGCTCGATGAGCTGAGGGCTCCTTGGCTTGGCTCCTGGGCCGCGCCCTGGGGCCTGGGGCGCGGAAGGCGCTGGGGCGATGCGGCCTGGGGCCTGGCCGCCATCTCCCAGGCCTGGCTCCTGGGAGGCGCCGAAGGCCGCTGGCCCGAACTGTCCTGGAGCTGGGGCAAGGAAGGCCCAAAGGTGGAAGCCTGCCTCGGGGCGGGCTCGGCTCGTCCCGATCCTCGGTGGGTCGCGTTGCTGCGTCACGGATCGAGAGACGTGCCTGCGACTCAGCGGGGCCGCAAGGAGGACGAGCGCACGGCCTGGTGCTGGGAGGCGCTGCTGGAGGGGGATGGCCTGCCCTGGATGAGCCAAGGCACGGTGCTCTTTTCCAAGGCCGAACGCTTTCGCTGGATTCCCGTACTGGGCGCGGTGGATGCCCAGGGCACCTTGCGATTGCCGCCTTTTCTCGAACCCTTGGTGCCCGCATGGCTCCGCCGCTTGCCGGAAGGATGGTGGCCTTTCCTGCTGCGTGCCCTGGATACGGAAGGGCGTCTGTTGCCCGAAGGGGTCCCACCCAAGGAACTACCTTGGGCGGAATGGCTGGCCCAGGGGCCCGACACGTTCATGCCCTTGGTCCTTGATCCGCTGCCCGAGGCTTTGCAATCTCTGAGGGGCACGGCCTGGCTTCAGGAGTTGGAAGGGGGATGGATGGCCTCGCCCTGGCTGCGGGCCTGGGGCAGGGGCTTCGGTCCCGTGGAAGCCAGCCTGAAACCCTGGGCTGGGACGGGATTGGCCTTCGGCGACGAACCGACGCCCTTCCAGCGGAGCCTCCTTGACGGCGAGATGCCTGCCGAACTGTCCGATTCGTGGAAAAGGCCTTTGGAGCTCGTGCTGGCCTCGATGCCGGTGTACGAGCCGCCGCCCCTTTCCGGCGATCCCACCCTGGATCGGATCTTCATGCGCTGGAGACCGACTCGGGTGGAGCAGGCCCCGGGTTATCCCGCCTGGGGCGAATCGGCACATCCCTGCGCCGATCCCTTCCATTGGATGGCCGAGGGCTACCGAGCCTACGGAGCGGGCGAAGCAGAACAGGCCTTGAGGGCTTTCTCCTGGGCTTACGGGCATTTCATGCGCCTGGACAGCCCGTGGTGGGCGGATCGCGCTGCGGCCAACGCCGGTAGCTCCGCGCTGCACTGGGGCAGCCTGCCCGCCATGGCCAATTGGCGCGCCCTTCAAGCCCCGCCGCCCCCGCCCTTCGATGAATTGGAAGCGGCCTCCCTGCTCGCCATGCGGGATGAATGGGAGGAGGCCCTGCCCAGGCTGCGTCGTCTCTGCGAAACCCATCCCGAAAACGAAGTGCCGTGGACCCTCCTGGCCTTCCGTGGCCTGGATCTGGAAAACGCGGCGTGGGTGGCGGAATGCCTTCCCCATATCCGTTCGGACAAGCCTCGCACTCTGTTTCAGGGATTTTTGGAAGGCATGTGGGATGAACCCCCGGCCAATCTGGGCTTGGAGGAACAGGTGTGCTGGCGACTCTATCAGGCCAAGCGCGATCCCGCCTTCCTGGACGTTTTCTGGCAGGCCTGGGACGGGTGTCATTCCCAGCTGCTGCGACTCGACGCGGGTTTGATGATGCTGGAACGGCGCCCAGAGGAACGCACGGCCCAGCGCCTGCTCACCCTTCAGGTCTTGGCGGATCGCACGGACTCTCCGCGCCATCAGGCCCGGCTCGCGGCGCTCTGGCCCGAACTGGCCTTGGAACCCCAGGAAGAACCCAGCGTCTGGCTGCGCACGATCCTCGCCCGACGCTCTCTTCCCGCGTGGCTGGTGTGGGGTTCCCAGGAGCATCCTCTCACGCTGGGGCCTGAAGGCCATGCCGCGCCCGAAGGTGCTCTGAGCCGCCTGCACCAGCATGGCGCGCTGGCTCCCTTCGAGCATGAAGGCCACCTTTGGCGCGGGTTTCCCCTCACCTGGGAAGGAGCGGTGGTGGGCCATGCGCTCACAGCCATATCTCCTGACGCCATTGTCGATAAGGTCGCCGACGTGCATCTGCTGGCTCCCTGGGTGGCCAAGCTGGCGCCAGCCGCGGGTCTGGAGGCGCCGCCCGATCCTGGCGCGCTGCTCATGGATGGCTCCGAGCCCATGGCGACGCTGATGCGCGAACTCGCCCGCATCGCGCCCTCGGAGTTGACGGTGCTGGTGCTGGGTCCTTCGGGCAGCGGCAAGGAACTGATGGCCAGGGAAATCCATCGCCGTTCGGGGCGCACGGGGCCGCTGGTGGCCGTGAACTGCTCCGCTTTCGCCGAAAGCCTCATGGAATCGGAGCTCTTCGGCCATGTGAAGGGCGCGTTCACGGGCGCGGATCGCGACCGGCGCGGCGCCATCGAAGTGGCCAACCAGGGCACGCTGTTCCTCGATGAAGTGGCCGATCTTTCCCCGCGCATCCAAAGCCTCTTCCTGCGCGTCCTGCAGGAGCGGGAGGTGCGCCGAGTGGGTTCGGATCGGGCGATCCACGTGGATGTGCGCTTCGTGGCCGCCACCCATCGTTCCCTCGACAACCTCGTGGAAGCGGGCGGTTTCCGCCGGGATCTGCTCTTCCGCCTCCAGGGTTCGGTGCTGAACCTGCCGAGCCTGCGGGAGCGCCGCCACGAGTTTCCGTACCTGGTGCCTCGATTGCTGCTGCAACTGGCCAAGGACATGAAGCGCTCCGCGCCGGAATTGTCGCCGGGCTTGTCTCAGGCTCTGTCGCGGCTGCCCTGGCCTGGCAACTTCCGGGAACTTCGGCACGCCCTGGAGCGGGCGCTCCTGCGCTGCGGCTCGGGGCCCCTCAAGCCCGAGCACTTTCCCGAACTTCAGGTGCCCGAAGCCAAGGAGCGGACCTGGGAAGAGGCCACGCGGGCTTTCCAGAAACGCCTGCTGCTGGACACGCTGCGCCGCCACGCTTTCCAGGTGACCGAGGCCGCGCAGGCCCTGGGCATTGCGCGCCCCGCTCTCTACCTTGCGGCCAAGCGCATCGGCCTGGATCTCATCGCCGCTCGCAAGGCCTGGGAAGCCGAACGGCAGAATATGTGCTGAAATTCGCACAGGGCGCAGGAAGGCAAGAACATCCTCTTCAGTGGATCACCCAATCGCTGTCCTTGATGAAGCCATGGAGATCACCCTTGGGCATCCGCACCACGTAGCAGCCTTTGGAGGCGAAGCGCTGACCGGGGCCGTAGCTGAGGCGCTCGTAGTCCGTTTCGAGATCGTCCATGAGCATGCTGAAGGTGTCGAGCAGATGATCCCGGTAGAAGTTGCGCTCCATATGGGAAATTACTTCCTCCATGGTTTTCATGACGGTGAAGGCCCTGGAGCGAATGCGGCGGTGGGTGTCACCCGCCACGAGGCTCAGGGAGCTTCCCGCCGCGGGAGAAGCCGCGATCTGGCCCATCATGGAGGCCGGAGGGCGGAACAATCGGTACGGATAGGCAAGGCGCGCCTGATCGCGGATCTCCTGGGGCAGCTCCCATAGCCTTGGTCCCAGCAGGCTGGTGGAAAGGAGCACCAGGGCCGAAGGGTCCTTCACGCTCCGCAGGCCAGCGTAGCTTTCCGGGCCTGCCCAAAGCAGCAGAATGGGCGCGCCCTTTTCCCGGATTCGACGCAGCAAGGACGCCGCATCGGGCCGCTGTCCTGGCCGCAGCCGCACCGTGTGAACAGCGTCGTGTCCGCGGTCGGCCCAGGCGGCATCGAAGCCCTTCGCCACGGCCTGCGCTTCGGGCGTGGAGGCCACCACCTGCAGGATGGGCCGTTCTTCGGCGCCTTTCTGGATCAGGTTTGACAGGTAGGCCGCCGCAGCCTCTCCCTCCTGGCGCGGGCCCTTGGAGAAATAGAGGGTGTACCAACCCGGTCCCTGGGGTTGAGGATGTTCGGTCAAGGGCAGGATGCAGGGCAGGCGATGCCGCTCGGAAAAGGCATGGATGGGTTCCCAGGGCCCGTAGGAAAGACCGCTGAGCACGGCGAAAACAGGCTCGCGGCGCAGATGGGCTTCGAGCTGGTCGGCCCAGCTTCCGGGTGGGCCTTTCAATTCCCAAACGGACAGGGACCAATCCCGGAAAGCCAACGCGCCTTCCAGCGCCGCCAAGGCGCGAAAGCTGGCGGTATCCCGGTGCGCCCCGCGCCGGTTGTGGGCTTCGATGCGGTAGCGAAGCACTTCCAGGAAGTCAGCGCGATCTTCGGCGCTCACCTCTCCCGCGATGATCGTGGCGAATTTCAGCGTGGTTTGCGTGACACCAGGGGAAGCCGTCGCCGAGAGCCCTTTGAGGTAGCGCACCAGAAGGCGGGCCTCTTCGGAAGAAAGGGCATAGCGGGGCATGATGTCGCTGAGATCACGGCCATCGGGGGCCACGCCTTCGGTGAGGGCGCGTTCCAGGTCCGCTTCGGTGTAGGCGGGGCGTCGCAGCGCATCGCGGATGCTTTCGGGCAGCACGCGCCGCTCCTCCCCTTCCAGGAAAGGGTGGTAGCGGAACCAGGGGCGGAAGAGCTTTTCGCCGTTGGTGGCAGGGGTCGCCACACCCCCTTCCGCGCTGCCCAGCCCTGCCTGCATATGGCAGCTGGCGCACGCGAAGGCCGCGCCTTCCACGGGCACATCCCCCCGCACGAGGCCTTTCATGGGTTCGCCTGAAGGCAGCAGTCCCTCTCGATACATGCGTTCGCCCAGCGCCTGCGGGGAAGGTTCGTGCCCTTGGGGCCACAGGTTCATCAGGGATCCGAGGGCCAGAACCGCTCCCAGGGCCCAGCGTCGCGATGGCAGCCACGTCATGGCTGTCGCACCATCCGCAGGACCGTGCGGTCCTGCTTCTTGTTCAACGAGGGCGAATCGTAATCCAGAACGGCGATGCCGCGCACCTCGTTGCTACCCTTCACGGGCGCCTCCAGGGTCACGGTGAGTCCGCGCGTGGGAGGAGAGGCAAGGCGCAGGCGGCCTTTGGCGCAGGTGCCTTTGAGAGGGATGGGCGCGCGGAACTTGGGCATGAGCAGGGTGCCTTCCACCTTGCCTGCCTCCTGCTTGAGGGTGATGGTGAGATCCTGAAGCGCAAGCCCAGTGGAAACCAGGGTGAAACTGCCTTTCCAGGTCCCGCTCAGATTGGTGGATTTGGCGGAAGGTGGAACGGCCAGCAGCGAAGCCGTCAGGCCGAACCACCCAAGCCAACGGAGCGCGGCGATCATCCTAGTTGCCCGAACCGGCGGGTACCACGAGGAAGGAGCGCATCATTTCGTTTTCTTCATGGGAGAGGATGTGGCAATGCCACATGTAGGCTCCCAGGCGATCAAAGCGGGCGCGCACCTTCACGTAGCCGGGAAACTTGACGGGAGCGCCCGAACCCAGGGGCTCGGCGGAGGGCGGCACGGCCACCATATCCTTCCAGACCTTCATTTCCGCAGGAGACACGGCGTAGAGTGAACCGGGCCTGGCCGTGTGGGGCGGGTCTCCCGGCTCGGCGTTGGGCACGAGGGCCATGGGGTCCACCCTGGGCAGACTCACGCCATCGGCGGGCGTGTAGGCGTCCTCCAGTCGGGTGTCCACGTAGCCCTTTTCGATCACCTCGAACCTTGTGAGATGGATGTGCATGGGATGCACGTCGGGCGTGGCATTGATGAAGATCCACTCCTCCACGCTGTCCAGCTCCGGCTTTTCGGAGATGGGGGCGCGGAACATCTTGTTGTTGAGCAGAAGGATGGTGCGGAAGGTCACCATGCCCGAGGTGGGATCCAGGAAGGCATTCACGGTGTCCTTGCGCTCCTGCATGTCCACCAGGCGAGGGCCGGCGTGCCGGGTGGGAGTCAGGTTCGGATAGTCCCCGTAGGGCACCAGGGAAGTGCGCAAGGAGGTGGAGGGACCGGCCTCGGCCAGCAAGGGCGAAGGGGTGCCGCTGGTGCTGGAGACTTTGAACAACATCACCACGCCGGTGGTCTTGGGATCCAGCGTGGTGTCATCCACAGACATCTGGCTGAAATCACCGCTGAAGGGCGCGGGACAATCGTTGCGAAGCACCAAGTTCCGTCCTCGCAATACCGGATGGGCGAAATCGATGAGGATATCGGCCCTGGCTCCGTTCACCAGCAGCAAGCCTTCAGGCCCAGGCCCTGTGGCCACATCGATGGCCGCATCCCGATAGCCTTGGTCCGCGCCGATCTGCACGATGGGCCACGTGAGCGTGGGAGCCACATGATGGGCCCGCTCAGGGGTGATGATCTCCCCCGTGTCGGCATCCTGCAGCCAGAGGTTGTACATCCGCGAATCGGAGCCGTTCAGCAGCCGCAGGCGATAGAGCTGAGTCTTCACGTTCTTGTAAGGCCAGGCCTTGCCGTTCACGGTGATGACGTTGCCCCACATCTCTGGGCGAATGCTGGCCAGGGCGTTGCCGTTGCTGTCGTGAAGGGCGTTGTAGGTATAGGTTCCCAGGTTCACGAAGGTGGGAAAGACCAGCGAGCCATCTTCGTTGAAGGCCTTGTCCTGGATGACGATGGGCAGATCGAATTCATCGGATTGCAGCGAGGGCACTGCGGGATTGGCGTAGCGGCCCTTGGGCAGGTTCGCCAAGGCACCGCTTTCCTCCACGGCGGAATCCTTGATGACATAGAAGGCCGCCACGCCAGCGTAGGCGTTGAGGCGAGTGACGCCCATGGAATGGTCGTGGAACCACAGCGTGCAGGCCTCTTGGCTATTGGGATAGCTGTAGGTGGGGAGCGCATGGCTGGCGGTGCGGCCAGGAAAGCCGATGGAAGGGTCCGGATCCTTGACCCACTTCGCCTGCACCGCAGGATCGTTGGTGGCCCAGGCATCGGGATGGCCGTCGGAGGTGTAGGGGATGTTGCCGCCGTGCAGATGGGTGGTGATGCGGCAATCGGGTTCTCCGAGATCGGTGCCATCCAGGGTGTAATCCATTTCCAGCAGATGTTTGGTGAGGAAGGGGCCCGTGCCCATCTGACCATTCACTTCGTCTCGCAGGTTGTTGATGAAGGTCATCTGAAGAGGCGTCCCCTTCGTGGCCTCGACGGTGGCGCCGTAGATGCCCAGGAAGGCCCCGTTGATGTCATAGCCCCAGGTTTTCGTCACGATGGGGTTGCCGGTGTGCGGATTGAGGAGGGTCTTGCCATAGCGGTCCCGCAATCCGAAATCCCAGGTTCCCTGACGCACGTTGATGGTGTACGCATTGGGCGAGGAGGCGTTCTTCGGCGCGATGGGAATCTCCACCAGAGGCGTGCCGAACTGCTCCAGCTTGGTGGGGTTCAGGGGATTGTAGGCCACGGGGGGCGGAGTCGGTCCGGGTGGCGTTGGAGGCGGCGCGCTCGTGGTCTGGGTGCTGCCTCCACAGGCCACCAGCGCCAGCAGCGCGAGAGCGGTCCCAAGGATTCCGAGGTGGGTGAAACGAAAGCGGGCCTTCATGACGGATCCCTCCATGTACGGGATTTGATCAATGGCCCTCCTTGCCGAAGGGCGGAAAAAACAGGTTGCCAAGTCAGTATTTGGCGGACCTTTTCCTTCCACAAAGCAGGGGTTTCCCTACTTCGTCGGGGAAGAAAGCCCCATTTTTTGGGGCGTCTATACCCGCCTGCCGAAGCTGCGCTCCAGTTCGCTGCGGGTGAGCTTTTTCAGGATGGGGCGCCCATGAGGGCAGGTGTGCGGCACCTCGCAGGCCAGCAGATCGTCCAGGAGGCGCTGGGCCAGCTCGGGGCTGAGGCGATGATGCTTCTTGATGGCGGCGCGGCAGGCCAGTTCGGCGTTGAGATCCTTGCGGAAGGCCTCCAGATCCGCGCTGTGGCCTTGCTCCAGGCGTTCCAGCAGATCCTCCAGCAGACGCTGGGGATCGCGGTCGGAGAGGAAATCCGGCAAGGCCCGCACCACCAGGGCATCTTCGCCAAAGGCTTCGCACTCCACGCCCACGCGGTTCATCTCGTCCAGGAAAGGTCGCAGCCGCGCCATGGCCGCCGGTCCCAGGCGCACCACGGCGGGCGGCATCAGCGGTTGCAGAGCGGGCGCATGGCGGCGCAGGAAATGGGCTTCGTAGAGAATGCGTTCGTGGGCCACATGCTGATCGATGATCCACAGTTCGGGTTCCCGTTCGCCCTGGAGTTCCGCCAGCAAGTAGGTGGCGTCGAAGGCGCCCAGGTACGTGGCGCGAGGCCCTGAGGCTTTGGTGTAGGGAGCGGGGGCTTCGGCGGCGGGGCTGGGCGCGGAGGCCGAGGTATAGGCCCAGTCCAGGCGCTCCTGGTCCGTGGTGGGAGCGGTCGGACTCCAGAGGGCCGGATGCTGGGCAGCCACGGGGCGCAAAGGCGCGTCGAATTCCGGCTCCAAAGGTTTGGGAGGAAGCTCCAGCACCGAAGGGAGTTCGCCTCGCAGTTGCGCCCAGGCTTCGCGCAGGGCGCGGCTCACCCAGGGGAACACGCGATGGGGCTCCCGGAAGCGCACTTCGGCCTTGGTGGGATGCACGTTCACGTCCACGGCCTCCGCGGGCAGATCCAGGAACAGCACCGCTGCGGGGTACGCGCCCTTGGGGAAGTAGCCCTGCCAAGCCTCGGACAGGGCCGCCAGCAGCAGGCGATCCCGCACAGAGCGGCCGTTGACGAAGAGGTAGAGATGGTTGCGATCCCGGAAGGAAAGCTGGGGTGTGGACACGTAGCCGCGCAAGGTCCACGGCGCCTGACCTTCCCTGAAGGGCACCAGGGCGGCGAATTTCTCGCCCAGCAGCGGCGCGAGGCGGGATCCCGCTTCGTTCACGGGGGGAAGGACGAGCGTGGTTCCCCGATCCGTGGCGAGGGTCCAACGCACCTGGGGCGTGGCCAGGGCCATGCGGGTGACCACGCCCCAGAGATGGGCGTGCTCGGTGTCGGTGCTTTTCAGGAAGCGTTTGCGGGCGGGAAGCTGGGCGAAGAGATCCCGCACGGTCACGGTGGTGCCCTGGGCGCGGGGTGCGGGGCGCACCTCCTTGATGACGCCGAATTCCGCCCGCAGCCGATGGCCTTCGCCCGCCGCCTCGGCGCTGTGCAGTTCGAAACGGCACACGCTGGCGATGGAAGGCAGAGCTTCGCCCCGGAAGCCGAAGCTGGACAGGCAGCCCAGGTCCTCGGCGGTGCGCACCTTGCTGGTGGCGTGACGCTCCAGGGCCAGGTAGAGATCGTCCCGGCCCATGCCCGAACCGTTGTCGGCCACCTCCAGCAGCCGCTTGCCGCCTTCTTCCCAGCGAACGTCCAGGGCCGTGGCTCCGGCATCCAGGGCGTTCTCCAGCAGCTCCTTCAGCACCGACGAAGGCCGCTCCACCACTTCCCCCGCCGCGATCTGGTTGGCCACGTAATCGGGAAGAATGCGGATCTTGGACATGGCTTCAGCCTACAGCACGAAGGCGTCGAACAGCAGCACCAGCACCAGGGCGATGGCCAACAGTCCCTCGCCCACGGTGCCCGCAAGAAAACCCAGGCCTGCGCCCAGGCCGGATTTCAGGGCTTCCTTGAAGGCGCGCCGCGCCCAGGCCCACTCTGCCAGGAAGGCGCCCAGGAAAGGCCCGAGGAGAAGTCCCGGCAGGTTGAAGAAAAGGCCCACCACGCCGCCCACCATGGCTCCAGCGGCCCCCTTGCGGCTCGCGCCCGCCAGCTTGCCCGCCACCAGGGCGCTCAGGAAATCCAGCCCCAGCCCCACCAGGGCCATCAGAAGGCACAGGATCACCACCCACCAGGAGAGCACGTTCGGCAGGAAGAGTTTGTGCAGCAGGGCTCCGGCGGCGATGAGGGGCAGGCCCGGAAGCACGGGCAGCCACGCGCCGATCAAACCCACCAGGACCAGCAGGGAGGCCAGGAGCCAGACCAGGCCTTCGGGCATCTTAGAGACTCAGATCCTTCACGAAGCGACGCACCAGGGCTTCGAAACGCGTGGCTGCTGCGGCTCCGGCTTCCAGCACCTCCGCATGGGTGAGGGGCTGGGGCAGCATGCCCGCGGCCATGTTGCAGAGACAGCTGATGCCAGCCACCTTCATGCCTTCGTGGCGCGCCACGATCACTTCGGGCACGGTGCTCATGCCCACGGCATCGGCTCCCAAGGTGCGGAAGGCGCGGATCTCCGCAGGGGTTTCGAAGCTGGGGCCGGTGACGGCGAGATAGACACCTTCCTGCAACCGCTGGCCCACGGCAGTGGCGGCGGCGTGGATCTGGCGGCGCAGATCCTTGTCATAGGCTTCGGTCATGTCCACGAAGCGCGGCCCTGGGTCGAGGTTGGGGCCGATGAGGGCGTTGGTGCCTTGCAGGTTGATGTGATCGCTGATGAGCATCAGTTCGCCCACCTGGTAGTTCCAGTTCACCGCTCCCGCCGCGTTGGTATGCAGCACGGCCTTCACTCCCAATCGCCCGTAGAGGCGCATGGGCGCCGTGCAAAGCGCCATGGGGTTGCCTTCGTAGAAATGGAAACGGCCCGCCTGAAGCAGCACCTTGCGGCCTTCCAATTCGCAGAAGATCATCTGCCCCGCGTGACCCAGCACCGTCTGTTTGGGGAAACCTGGAATTTCGGTGAACGGAATGGACACGCCCGCTTTGGCCTCCGGGCAGTGGGCCAGCTGACCCAGGCCCGAACCCAGCACGATGGCCAACTCGGGTACGAAGGGGGCCTTGGCCTGAAGGGTCGTGAAAGCGGCGGAAAGATCCATGACCACGCTCCTAGTTCAAGCGCTCCATCCGGAAGGTGATGGGCAGATCCGGCTGAAGGGTGCTGGGGCTGAGCAGGCGCACCTGGAGAATCTGGTTCACGGGAGTCGTGGAACCTCCATTGCGAAGCCAGATCTCATGGCTGGGAGTGCTCGCATCGAACAGCAGCGACTGTCCCCCCAGGGCCACCCGCACCTGCGCACCCGCAGGAATCCCGCCCGGAGTCTGGACGCTCACCCGGTAGTTCAGATCCTTGGAGATGGTGAAGATGGCTCGGTAGATTTCGCCCTTGGACTGGTTGGGGTAGAGATTGAGGCCATTGAGATGGGCGTCGGCCATGCTGAGGGTGAAGACCGGAGGCGTGGTCGCGGGTACCAGCGAATTGGGATCGGCGCCCCAGTTCGCCAGGTACGTGGCGTGGACTCCCGTGGTGGGTCGCGGCCAGGTGAGGCCGAAAGGCGCCACGAACGGCGTGAGCACCGCGTCGGTGAAGATGGTCGCCAGATCCACCGTTTCACCGGCGGTCCTGGCTTCCTTCAGGCGGGCCACCTGGCCGTAGAGGCTGAAGATATCCAGAGGATTGTTGTTGACGTCCTTGGGAGCCGCGGGAATGAAGAATCGATTGGAAGCAGCCCCTGTGAGATTGGCCCAATCCGTCGGAGTGCCGGGACTGGGCAGGCTGTTGGCCTTGAGGGCCACTTCCCAGCCCAGGGCCGCCGCAGTGGCCGCTGAATAGACATCCGAGCCCAGGTTCGTTCGATTGCGGATATCGCGCACCGTGGGCACGCCGTTGGCGTTGGTCACGAGGTAGGGAGACTTGTTCAGGATGGCGGCCTGGGCATCGGAGAAGCCCTCCAGGAGAGCCACTTCCGGGAACAGATCCTGGAGATCCGAACGATCGGCCTTGGGCACCGTGGGGAAGGCGCCTTGGACGCCAATGCGGAACTGGAGGTTGCGGGCGAAGAGATGGTACAGGGCCGAGTCGTTCCAGGCATCGTCGAGGCCGTTCGCGGCGCGAATGGCTCCGAAGGGCTGGCGCGAGGTGCCGTCGGAATTGGCGGGATAGTACGTGGTCGGATCGAATTCCACGAAGGATCCCTTGGAACCGAAATTCCATGCAGAGCCTGCCACGTAATGGAGGTTCATCACCATGCCAAGGGTGGGATCGCCGTAGATCAGCGCAAAGCTGTAGGCCGCGTCGAGGATGTTGACGATGCGGCTGCCGGTGCCGCTGGATTCCAGCGTGGCCTGGGTAGCCAGGGAGGTCCAGGTGGGGGCGACCCACCACTGGGTGGTCAGGCCCACGCTGAAGTCCACCGTGGTGTTGGCTGTGGGGAGAACGCCGGGGACGTTGTTGCCCGCAGGCGCGCTGCCGTCGAAGCCTTTGCGCAAGGCGTAGATGGGCCGGTCCACGATGGGAATGGAACTGGCGATGTCCGTGGCGATGAGCTTCACCGGCTGGGAAGAAGGCCCCTGTTCCAGGGAGAGCATCTCGATGTACGTGGGATAGTCTCCCGCCACGGTGAGCGAATACTTGCCTTCGCTGGTGGTGTACGTCGTGGCCACGACGGACCAGAAGACTTCCTGGTGACCCGAGGCGTTGGTCTCGGTCTTGCCTCTGACGGCTCGCACCATGATGCCCCGGGCGGGGGAGGAGACGAACTTGGTGGGGTCGGTCTGAAGGCCCGTGGGAACGCCGCTGGCATCCACCACCATGGGCACTTTGGTGAAGGTGACGGTGCCGGAAACGGTGTAGGAGGGGGTGGTGGAGGTGGGGGTCGTCTTGGAACTGCTCCCGCATCCCAGCCCCAGGGCCAGCGTACCCAGGAGCGCCCATCCGCTCATCCATTGCCATGTTGCACGTCGAACCATCATCACGACCTCGAAAAAGGGCCAAGAAAGCAGAGTACCACGGCCCTCCGTCTTTCGAGGACGCGAAAGATCGATGCGAAGGACCGCTAAGGTAGATGCGATCAACGCCTGGGAAGATTCAGCCTCTTCGCTCGCGTTCGGTTCAGCGGCGGTTCTTGGGCGCCACGGCGGTTTCGTTCAGGGCCATCAGTTCGGCGGGAATCTCTTCCACATCGTTCATGACGGGCAGGGGATTCTGGTGGACGCCGTTGATGCGCAGCTCGAAATGGAGATGGTTGCCGGTGGCGCGGCCCGTGCGGCCCACTTCAGCGATCTTCTGGCCGCGACGGACCACGTCGCCCGCCTTGGCGAAGTTGCGATTGTGATGGCCGTACAGGGTGGTCACGCCGTTGCCGTGATCCACCACCACGAAATTGCCGTAGTCCTTGTGCCGGCCCGATTCGATCACCACGCCGTCCATGGCGGCATAGACATCGGTGCCCTTGGGGGCCGTGAGATCCACGCCCCTGTGATTGCCACGATAGCGCTGGCGGATCTTGCGATTGTTGGTCTTGGTCTTCACGCGCACGGTGCGGGTGCGGATGCGGGGGCCCCAGGCGGAGCTGACGGTGCGGGTGGCCACGGGCCACAGCAGGTCCAGCTTGTCGGGGTCGGCGGGATCGAAGAGGGAGCCGACCTCGGCTTTGGCCTCGGAACGGGGCGTTTCCAGCCCCGTTTCAGTGGGAGGCAGCACCGGGCGCATCTGGGCGGCCATGCTCTTGTGATCCTCGCCGCCGACGGGGGCGGCAACGGTGCCACCAGGAATGGCCAGCAGCACCGTGGACGGCAGCAGGCGCTCCAGATGGGTCAGGGAAGCCGGCCGAGCGGTGGGC
Organism: Bacillota bacterium; assembly: GCA_021287085.1. GTDB lineage: Bacteria > Acidobacteriota > Holophagae > Holophagales > Holophagaceae > JAYREN01. Next base: position 23,928 of record JAJTBC010000045.1, read on the forward strand.
AGCAAGGGCAGGGGCGAAACAGGGTTCAGGGTCGTCTTGGCTTCCACGGCTTTGGGAGCCGCTTTGACCGCCCGGGTCTTCCGGGGGCGAGGCTTCCTGGTGGCGGCCTGAAGATCACCGCCCATCCCGACCAGGGATAGCGCGAGCACGAGTACGCTCAGTCTCATGGGGCCTCCCGTCAGGTGAAGGAAAGGGAACCGGAACGAAGGGGCAGAGACCCCAAAGGGAAGGAACGAAGTCTTAATCGTAATCAGTCTCAGTCGAGACGCCAAGTCCTATCTCTTCGACACTTCCGAAGGGAATCTGAAGTTTGAAATGCGTGTCGTTTTTTTCTATTTTACTTCCATCAAGGCCAAAAGGATCTCCCGCAAGGCGGGAACATCGGGGGCGTACGCCACGGGCCTGAACACCTCCAGGGCCTCCCGGTCATAGAAGCCGTGGCCCACGGCGATGCCGGGCACCCCGGCGCGGTTGGCCATTTCCAGGTCGAAGGGGGTGTCGCCCACCATGACGGCCTGGCTGGGTTCCAGGCCGTGGGCCTTGAGGCAAAGCCGGAGGCTTTCCGGGTGGGGCTTGCCGTGGGTCACCTCGTCGGGGGTGACGAAGGGATCGAAGCAGGCGGTCCAGCCGAAGGCTTCCACTTGCCGTTTGAGCGGCAGCCCCCGCTTGGACGAAGCGATGGCCATGGGCATCCCCAGGCCATGCAGTTCCTTCACCAGGGCATCCATGCCAGGGAAGGGCACCAATAAGTGTTCATGACCGGGCCAGTCGAAACTGCGGTAGGCCTTCAGCACCTGGTCGGGGTCCAGGTTCAGGGGCTCGAAGGTGCGCTTCAGCCCCTCTTCCACCGGCAATCCCACGTACTTGAGCCATTCCTCCCGAATCCCGGGCAGGTTGGACAGGCCCAAGGTGCCGAGGGCGTGTTCCATGCCCGCCACGATCAAGGCCCGGCTATCCGCCAGCGTGCCATCGAAATCCCAGACGATCAGTTTCACCGCAACCTCCCGCTCCAGCATCGCACGGCGCTTTCAGCTTTCCATCTCCGTCCCGAACACCCCTTCCCACTTGGCGATGACCACGCTGGCGAGGCCGTTGCCGATGACGTTGATGGTGGTGCGGGCCATGTCCATGATTTCGTCCACGGCCAGCAGCATGGCGATGCCCGCTTCGCCGGGCAGGCCGAAGCTGGTGCTGGTGGCGGCGATGATGACCAGGGTGGCGCGGGGCACGCCCGCCACGCCCTTGCTGGTGAGCATGAAGGTGAAGACCATCATGAGCTGGTGGCCGAAGCTCATGGAAATGCCTGCGGCCTGGGCGATGGTGAGGCTGGCCAGCACCAGATAGAGGGTGCTGCCGTCGAGGTTGAAGCTGTAGCCCGTGGGGATCACGAAGCTGGCCACCCGGCGGGGCACGCCGAAGCTCACCACCTCTTCCAGCAGGCGGGGCAGGGCCGCTTCGCTGGAAGCGGTGGAATAGGCCGTGATGGCGGGTTCCTTGATGGCCTTGAGGAAGGAGAACACCTTCACGCCGCAGAGCCACATCACGGGCACGAACACCACCACGAACAGCGCCAGGAGCGCGAAGTAGAGGCTGCCCACCAGCACCGAATAGCGTTTGAGCAATTGCAGCACGGCTGCCCAGCCTTCCAGATGCACGCCGTTCACCGTGTGGCCTGCCGCCATGGAGCTGACGTTGTAGGCCATGGCGCCGAACACGCCCAGGGGCGTGAGCTTCATCACCATGTCCGTGTACTTGAACATGGTCTGGGCCACGCCTTCGAAAAAGGCCAGCACCGGCTGGCCCCGCTCGCCCACCCGCGTGAGGGCGATGCCGAAGAGGCTGGCGAACACCACCACCGGCAGGATGTCGGCCTCCGCCGCATGATGGATCAGGTTCGACGGAAAGAGGTGCATGGCGATGTCCCAGCCGCTGCGGGCCTGCACCGCCACGGGCGCATGGGCCGAAAGATCCAGCGGCAGGCCCGCGCCGGGCTTCAGCCAATGGGCGATGCCCAGCCCCAGGAACAAGGCCACGGTGGTGACGATCTCGAAGTAGAGCAGGGCCTTGCCACCCATGCGCCCCACGGCCTTGATATCGCCGGTCTGTGCGATGCCCACCACGATGGTGGAAAAGAGCAGCGGCACGATGAGCCCTTTGATCAGCGCGATGAAGGCGCGGGAAAGGAAGCGGAAGAGGTTGTAGGCCTGGGGGAACTCGTCCTTGGGCAGAAAGCCGCCCAGAATCACGCCGAGGATCAGCCCGACGAAGATCCAGAAGGTGCTCGAACGATAGAAAGGCTTTCGCGTCATGGGAAGTCCGGGAAAGAGCCAGTGTAGGCTCTCCCCGATAAACTGAACCAGCCACAGTGCGTATCCGCTTCATTCAGGAGAATTCCCCTTGATTTCATTCCATGATCTGGAAGTTCGCTACGGCCCCACCGTGGCCCTGGACCATCTCAGCCTCGAACTCACCGATGGGGTGGTGGGCCTGCTGGGGCCCAACGGTTCGGGCAAATCCACGCTGCTGAAAACCCTGCTGGGATTGCTGAAGCCCGCCAAGGGCGAGGGCCAGGTGCTGGGTGTGGCGCTGAACAGCCCCGAAGCGGCCCACCTCCGGGCGCGCATCGGCTACATGCCCGAGTACGACGCCCTCATCGAGGATGTGAGTGCTTACGATCAGGTGGCCTTCTGGGGCGAACTGTCAGGCTTGGATGCAGCCTCGGCCCGGGATCGCGCCCACGAGGTGCTGTACTTCGTGGGGCTGGACGAAGCCCGCTACCGCCACGTTTCCGGCTACTCCACGGGCATGCGCCAGCGGGTGAAGCTGGCCCAGGCCCTGGTGCATTCGCCGGAGCTGGTCTTTCTGGATGAACCCACCAACGGCCTTGACCCCGACGGCCGCAGGCGCATGCTGGCGCTGGTGATGCGGGTGCGCACGGAGCTGGGCACTGGCGTGATTTTGGCGAGTCATCTCTTGGAGGATGTGGAGCGCTGCGCCGATCAATTGGTGATTCTCGATCAAGGCCGCCTCAAGGCCGCCGGCTCCATGGCCAGCCTGCGCCGGATGCTGGCCAAGCGCTTCGAGCTGCGCTTCCTGGATCCGTTGAACGAAACGCAACGCGCCCAACTGGAAACCCTGGGCCAGGTGCGGGCCGAGCATCAGGGGCTCTTCGATCTGGAGCTGCACGATGCCGATCCGCGCAAGCCCTTCCAGTGGGCCGAATCCGTGGGCGCGGTGCTGGTGCAGCTCACGCCCCGCCACGACCGCCTGGACGAAGTGCTGATCCGCGCCTTGCACGAAGGGAGCCACTGAGATGCCCATCTACGCGCCCACCCTTCCGCCTCGGCCCGAGGTAAGCCAGGGGCTTCCGCCTGCTCTCGTCATCGCCCGCTTCGATCTGCGCCGGGTGCTCAAGCAACGCATCGGCCGCTTTTTCGGTTTCATGTTCGTGGGCAGCCTGCTGGTGCAGCTCGGCATCCTCTACGTGCGGTTCCTGATCCAGCATCAGCGCGGCTTCGAGGGCATCCGCGATTTCGCCAAGGAGATCCTCACCCAAGGCCCCGAGTTCCATGCGGGACTCCTCACCATGAACGGTTGGCTCACCACCCTGCTGTGGTTCCAGGTGGCCCTGGTGGGCGGCGGCCTCATCGCGCGAGATACGCTCTACCGCATCCGGCCGCTGATGTATGCCCATCCGGTGCGGCCCAGAGACTACCTGGCCGCCAAGGGGCTGTTTGGCGTGGGGCTGCCCTTTTTCATCCTGCTGCCCTTCGCCCTGCTGCCTTGGGCCATGTCGCTGCTCATCGCGGGCGTGAACGGCCCTGTCTCGCCCTATGCGCCGCTGTACCTGGTGCCTGCGGCCCTTTGCATGGCCCTGGTCATGGGTGCCGTGACCCTGGGCGCGTCGAGCCTTGCGTCCTCGCCCAGGGCCGGGTTCGGCTGGGTGCTGGGCATCTACCTCAGCACCAACGCCATCGGCGGCATTCTCAGCGCGGCGCTGAAGCAGGATTTCTGGATGGCCATGAGCCCTCAGGCCCTGGTGCAGGCATGGCCCGCGCTCCTTTCGGGCGTGCCCAATCCCATCCTGGGCTGGGCCGCCACCCTCGTGGGAACGGCCCTTCACGTGACGCTTTGGATCCTCGTGGCCGCGCGCCGCAGTCGCCCTTCGGAGGCCGTGCTATGACCGCCACCATCCTGCTTGAACGGGCCTCGCTGCGCTACGGCGATATCCTCGGCCTTTCGCCTACTTCCTTCGAGCTGCCCAGCGGCGGCGGCATCACGGGCCTGCTGGGCCCCAACGGCGCGGGCAAATCCACCCTCATCCAGCTGCTTTCGGGCCTGCTGCCGCCCTCCGGCGGTGAGGTGAAGGTTTTCGGGGAAGCCCCTTTCCGCCATCCCTCGGTGCTGGCTCGCATCGGCCTCGTGCCCGAAGGGGACCGTTTCCCTACGGGCCTGTGGGGCCATCGCTGGCTGCGGATGATGGGCGAATTGTCGGGCTTGTCGGGCACGGAATTGAACGTCGCCATGGAAAAATCGCTGAAGGCCGTGGGCATGGAGGTGAATGGCCGCAAGCTGTTCTCCGAGATGTCGAAGGGCATGCGCCAGCGCATGAGGCTGGCCCAGGCGCTGCTCCACGACCCGGAGCTGCTGATCCTGGACGAGCCTTTCAATGGCATGGACCCGGAATCGCGCCTGCAGCTCATGGAGATGCTGCGGGGCATGGCAGCCCAAGGGAAGCGCATCCTGGTATCGAGCCATATCCTGGGCGAAGTGGCCCAGCTCACGGACCGCATCCTGCTGCTGTTCCGGGGCCGTCTGCTGGCGGAAGGCAGCGTGGTGGAGATCCGCGAACTGCTGGATCGGCATCCCGTGGAATTGCGCCTGAGCGCCGATTCCGCCCAGGCCGTGGCGCGCTGGGCCGTGGAGCACGAGGAGCTGGTGGCCCTGCGCATGGAAGACGGCGCGGCGGTGCTGGCGGTGCGCAATCCCCGTTCCTTCCTGCCCAAGCTCCAGGCCGCCGTGAATCGCGGCGAACTGGCCCTGGGCAGCCTCGATCCCCTGGATCTCAACCTGGACGCGGTGTTCCAGTTCCTCACCCAAGACCACGCCTAGGAGCTTGTTCGATGATCGCCCCTCCTTCTCCTTTCCGTGTTGTCACCGCCCTCGTGCGCGGCTACGCGCCCCGTGTGCTGCAAGTGCGCGGCTGGGTATGTGCCGCGCTGTTTGTGCTGCCCGTAGTGATCAGCTACGGCATCATGGCCCTCCTGCGCTTCAAGGCGCCCCATTTCCAGGGCTCCCACGACGAGCAGATGGTGTTGAAACTCTTCCACCAGATCCTGGCCCAGCTCGCCATGCCCATTCTCGTGCTGGTGGCCGCGCCCGCAGGCATTCGCGAAGACCTGGAACAGCGCACCCTGCCCCTGGTGCTATCCCGCCCCGTGCCCGTATGGATGCTGCCTTTCAGCAAAGGTTTGCTGTGGTTCGGCTGGGGCGCGGTGTGGATCATCGTGGCCGTCACGGCCTTGTTGGGCTTGGGCCTCGATACCGCCGATCTGCCGCTGATGATCCTCGGCCTGCTGCTGATCTATTGGGCGGAGCTGGGCTTCATGACCTTCATGGGCCTCATCTTCAAGCGCGGAACCCTTTGGGGCGCGTTGGTGCTGCTGCTATGGGATCCCCTGGTGCGCATCTTCCCTGGTCGATTGCAGCGCTTCACCTTCATCCATTACCTCGAAAACATCGTGGGCAGTCGAGGCAGCAGCGGCGGCGTCTCGCAGCTCCTGGCCCAGACCCAGATCAGTACGCTCTGGCCCATCGCGGCGCTGGTGCTGTTGCTCTTCGGCCTGCTTTGCTGGGCCGCTGCCGGATGGAAACTGCACCACACGCCCATCGGCCTCGCAGGAGCCGACGCCGAAGGGTGATTCAGGCACCCGCTCCGCAAGCTCCATCGCAGGCCGCGGAATCTACCCTTGACCCAAGCCTGCGACTCCCCTAGACTCAAATGCTCACGGCGCGTGGCGCAGCCTGGTAGCGCACTACCTTGGGGTGGTAGGGGTCGGAAGTTCGAATCTTCTCGCGCCGACCAAAAAGGGGCACTCAACGAGTGCCCCTTCACTTTTTCAGCGAGACGATTCGAGCTTCCGAATCGACGATGGCGCGCAGGTAGGGGCAGGGGAGGACGCATGCGTCCGAGCCGGTTCCGCGAAGCGGAAGGCCCATGTACAACCTATGTACAAAACCCCGTACAAGATCCTCCGCTATTCCTCACATTCGGGAATCAGAGCTTCCAGCCGCTTCTATCGATAGTTCACATGGAACGTTTTGAAGCGCTCCACCACTTCGCGCATCTGGTGGGTGGGAGGCAGGATGGTGGTGCGGAAGTGGGCGGTGCCGGGCACTTGGCCGAAGCCGGTGCCGGGCACCACGCAGATGCCGGTGGCTTCGAGCAGAGAGAGGCAGTACTCGGCGTCGGTGCGGCCTTCGGGGATCTGGATGCGCGGGAAGGCGTACATGGCGCCGGCCACCACGTTGCATTGCACGCCGGGCACCTGGTTGAGGCCTTCGGCGAGGATCACGGCGCGCTTCTTCATCTCGTTGAGGATGCCGTCGCGTTCCTGCACGTAGAGATCGTGGCTGGGCTCGCCGGGCTTGGGCGGGCGCACCATGCAGTACGTGGCCACCTGGCCCGTGAGGTTGGAGCAGAGGCTCACGGATTGCAGCTTGGTGATCTGGGCCACCACGTCGGCGGGAATGTTGCGGATCTCCATGTAGCCGCCGCGCTGGCCGCATTCGCCCAGGAAGCCCTTGGAGCAGGAATGGAAGCTGAAGAGGCTCACGTCCTTCTCGTGCTTCTCGTGCATGACCTTGGCGAAGCTGGTGAACTTGTCGCCGGGCAGGTACACGTTCTCCTGATAGACCTCATCGGCCAGGATCGCCAGGTTGTGGGCCTTGGCGAAGTCGATGACCATGGCGATGTTGTCGTGATCCAGCAGGTTGCCCGTGGGGTTGCCCGGGTTGATGACGCAGATGGCCTTCACCTTCACGCCGTACCGCTTGGCTTCCTGCAGGCTCATTTCCAGCATGGCCTTACTGAGCTTCCAGTTGTGCTGCTCGTCGAGGTAGTAGTTCACCTGCTTGCCTTCGTACAGCGTGATGGTGGCGCTGTAGAGCGGGTACTGGGGGATGGGGATCATGATGCCGTCGCTGGGATCGGAGATCAGGATGCGCAGCGCCGTCTGCACGCCCTTGCTGGCGCCGTCGGTGAGGTAGATGGCTTCGGGATCGGTGGGAATGCCATCGCGCTCGTGGATGAACTGCGCCACGGCCTCGCGGATGAAGCGGATGCCCTTGCTTTCGGAGTAGGCGCCCAGGCCGTGCCTGGAGCCTTTGAGGAGCGCCTTGGCCGTCTCCAGCACGTCGCTGGGGAAGAGGTTCGCCGCCTGCTCGAGGAGGGCCGGATACTGGGCCAGGGCCAGCACCTGCCGCAGGTACGTGATGGGCTTCTGTTCGAGGGCCTGGGGATTGCCGATGTTGCAGTAGATGATCTCGCGGCCTTCGCGCTCCAGTTCCTGCGCCCGGGCCACGATGGGACCGCGCACGGCGTATTCCGTTTCCAGCACTGCCCGGCCCAGATCCTTGAGTTGAATGGTCATCGCGTCCCCCTGAAGTGGTCAGTTCGCATGAAATTCCATGGTGTCAGGAAGGACGAAAGCTCTTCAACGGAAAGCGGTGTGACGAGAGGCACCCTTGTCGCGCTACGCTCGAAGGATGCCTACGGAAAGTCGTCGCCGCGTCGCTCTTGCCCTCTCCGGAGTGTTCGGGCGGTCGTACCGGGTGGCGGAAACCTGGGACGAAGGCCTGAGCGCCGAGGATGCGGCCCTGGCCCAGGCCCTGCTGGGCTTGTGTCTCCGCCACTGGGGAAGGCTCCACGCCTGGATTCTTCCGCGCTTGAAGAATCCCCAGCGCGGCATTCCCCTGGGCAGCCATCTCGCGCTGAGCATGGGCTTGGCGCAACTGGCGTGGATGTCCGGCGTGTCCACCCACGCCGCCGTGCATGAATCCGTGGAATTGGCCGCGGATCCGCGCCTGGGCTTTCCGCCCCACAAGGGCCTGGTGAACGCGCTGCTGCGCCAGGGCGCCAAGGACCGCGAAGCCTTGCGCCGGGAACTGGAAGCGCTGCCCGCCGCCCTGGATCGCACGCCCTTCGCCGAGGAGGTGCTCAAGGCCGCCGTGGCAGCAGAGCACATGGAGGCCCTGTGGGCGCGCCTTCAGCGGCCACCGCGCCCCTGTTTCCGCGCCTTGGACGATGGCCCTTGGCCTGAAGGTCTCGTGCCGGAACCCGCGCTGCCAGGGGCCTTGCGGCTGGAGCCGGGTGCGGCCTTTCCGCGTCCGTGGCTCATGGCGGGTCAGGGCATGGTGCAGGATCTCAGCTCCCAGGCACTCATGAGCTTTGCCTGGAACGCCACGCCCCGCCGCATTCTGGATGCCTGCGCGGCACCCGGCGGCAAGACCACAGCCCTATCGCGGCGCTGGCCCCAGGCGGAGCTGATGGCCCTGGAATCCGATGGCAAGCGGGCCGAGCGGCTCAAACAAAACCTCGCGGTGCGCCGCGTGAAGGCTCACGTGGAAAAAGCCGAAGCCATCGCGTGGCTGCGGGAAACGACTTCGACCTTCGATCTCATCCTGCTGGATGCGCCTTGTTCGGGCTCGGGCACCCTGGGCAAACACCCGGAATTGACTTGGCTGGGCGACGGTCTGGATCTGGAGCGGCTGATTCGTCATCAGAGGGCCATGATCGAAGCGGCGTTGCCGCGTCTCGCGCCCGGTGGATTGCTGCTCTACGCCGTGTGTTCGTGGCTGCATGCAGAAGGCCGCCATCATTGGGACGATGTGCGCAAATCCCACCCTGAATTCCACTCGCCCGCCCTGTGGCCCCTGTTGTCCGATGCCACTTTCTTCCGCCCCGATCCACTGACGTGGGAGGGCGAAGGATTCCAGGCCTTCGGCCTTTCTCGAACGGAGCAGCCATGATTCGACCGTGCTTCTGCGCCTCGGTGCTCACCGCAGCCCTGGTGGCCCAAACGCCCGCCATTCAGGAGGGCACGCTGAGAGGGCACATGGCCTTCCTGGCCGACGATCTGCTGGAAGGACGGGGCCCCGGCACGCGGGGCGGCTACTTGGCGGCGAAGTACCTGGAAACGCAACTGCAGATCCTGGGCATGAAGCCCGCCAATGGCACCTCGTACCTCCAGGCGGTGCCGCTGGTGGGGCTGCGGACCGTGCCGGAGCGCACCAAGCTGGTGTTCCGGGGACTGAAAGGACCGATGGATTTCTCTCTCGGCGAGGGCTATCTGGTGGGCGCGGGCGAAGCTGCGGAAGAGGTGAAGATCGCCGCGCCGCTGGTGTTCGTGGGCCATGGCGTGACCCTGGAAGGCCGCGACGATTTCAAGGGCGTGGATGTGCGAGGCAAGATCGTGCTGGCGGTGGTGGGGCCGAGGCCCGATCAGGAGCCGGGCTGCTGCACGCCCAGCCACTATTCCGCCCGCTGGGCCTTCAAGATCGCCCAGGCCCGCAAGCGCGGGGCGGCGGGGGTGCTGCTCATCCACGAAAGCGCCCAGGCGGGTTATGACTGGCGCGTGGTGAAGGCGGGCTGGACCATCGAGCGGGTGCATCGCGATCCCCTGGCATCGGGTGCGGCGCTTCAGGGCTGGCTTTCCAACGCCAGCGCCCGTGCGCTCTTCGCGGCGGCGGGTCTGGATTTCGACGCCCTGCGCAAGGAGGCCGACACCCGGGATTTCCATCCGCGCACGCTGGAAGGCGTGAGTCTTTCCGGGGTGTTGGCCAGCGAGGTGCGCCGCTTCCAGGACTGGAACGTGGCAGGCGTATTGCCCGGCACGGACCCGGAACTGGCCAAGGAAGCGGTGATCTACTCGGCCCATTGGGATCATCTGGGTGTGGATCGGCGCACGGGCCGCACCCTCAACGGCGCGGTGGACAATGCCTCCGGCTGCGGCGGCGTGCTGGCCATCGCCCAGGCCATGGTGGGCAAGCCCACGCGACGCAGCCAGATGTTCTTCTTTCCTGCGGTGGAAGAGCCGGGCCTGCTGGGCGCCGAGGCTTTCGTGGCCCATCCCCTGTGGCCCCTGGACAAGATCGTGGCGGTGCTGAACCTGGAAAGCCTCAATTTCGCTGGTCCCACGCGGGATATCGGCCTCGCGGGTTCCGAAGGCAACACCCTGCGGGACATCGGCGGCGAGGTCGCCCAGCGCATGGGTTTGAAAGTGACGCCCTCCAAGCCCGATCCTGCAGGGCTATTCTTCCGCTCCGATCATTTCCCCTTCGTGAAAGCGGGCGTACCTGCCTTTTCGCCGGGCTTCTCCCTGGACGGCGGCTGGGACTACATTCACGAGCAGGATGGCCTCAAGGCCAAGGACTACGTGGCCAAGCACTACCACCAGAGCTCCGATCGCTACGATCCCCAATGGGATCTGCGGGGCATGATGCAGCAGATCCAATTCATTCATGCGCTGGGCGTGGAACTGGGCAACCGGGCGGATCGCCCCGTCTGGAAAGGGCCCGCCAGGCATTGGTAGCCATCGGGAGTACGCGAAAACCCCCGCCGAGGGCGGGGGTTTTCATTTGAGGGGAACGGTGGATCAGTCCTTGCCCATCACGTTGGCCATGTTGAAGATCGGCAAGTACATGGCCACCACGATGAAGCCGATGATGCCGCCGAGGATGGCGATGATGAGGGGTTCCATAAGGGAGGTGAGGCTGGCCACGGCATTGTCCACTTCGTCCTCGTAGAAATCCGCCACCTTGGAGAGCATGGCGTCCAGGGCGCCCGTAGCTTCGCCCACACCCACCATCTGCACCACCATGGGCGGGAAGACCTTGGTTTCGGCCAGGGGTGTGGCGATGTTGCGGCCTTGTTCCACGGCGTCCTTGCTCTTGAGGATGGCGTTCTGGATCACCATGTTGCCGGAGGTGCGGGCGGTGATGTCCATGCCTTCGAGAATGGGCACGCCGGAACTGGTGAGGGTGCCCAGAGTGCGACAGAACCGGGCCACGGCCGTCTTGCGCAGGATGTCGCCGATGACGGGAATCTTGAGGAAGAACGAATCCATCTGGAGGCGACCGTTGATGGTGCGGTAGTAGTAGCGCAGGCCGAAGAAGATCAAAACGACGAAAATGGCCACCACCCAGAAGTACTTGATCAGCACGTTGGAGATGCCGATGCAGACTGTGGTGGCGAAAGGCAGGCTGCTGCCCATGCCTTCATACATCTGGGCGAAGACGGGGATCACCTTGATCATGATGACGGCCACCACGATGACGGCGAGGGTCAGCACCACGATGGGATAGGTCATGGCGCCCTTCACCTTGGCGGTGAGCTTCACGGCCTTTTCGATGTACATCGAGAGGCGCTGGAGGATGACGTCGAGAATGCCGCCCGCTTCGCCAGCGCCCACCATGTTCACGTAGAGATCATTGAAGGCCTTGGGGTGCTTGGAGAGGGCCGCCTGCAGCGTGGCGCCGCGCTCCACGTCGCCGCGCACGGCGTTGATGATCTTCTGGAAGCCTTTGTCGGTCTGCTGGGCGCCAAGGATTTCAAGGCATTGCACCAAGGGCAGGCCGGCGTCGATCATCACGCTGAACTGGCGGGTGAAGATGGCAAGATCCTTGGATTTCACCTTGCCGAGGGATTTGGTGTCGGCGGACTGGGCGCGGATGGACATCACCTGGATGCCGTTGCGCTTGAGCGCCGCGGTGGCCTGATCCTTGGTGTCGGAGACGATCACCCCTTCCTGGACTTCGCCAAGCCGGTTTTTACCTTTCCATACAAAAGCTGGCATTGGAACCTCTCAAGGGATGGGTGCTGATCTGAAACCAGGATAGGGCGGGAAGGCCTTATGGGAAAGCTGCTTTAAGAATATTTAATGTTGGGGTTCCGTCCCCCAATGAGGGGCGATACCGCAGCTTTGGCCTGGGGCGCGGGAGTCGGCGGGGCTCCGTGGGTGCCCACGCCGCGGTTGATGAGCTCTCGCAGTTCTTCCTGGTTGGAGCTGTAGTTCATGGCTTCATCCTGGGAGATTTCCCCCGCCAGCACGAGGCTCGACAGACTCTGGTTGAAGGTCTGCATGCCGTGCTTGAGCTGGCCGGTCTGCATGGAGCTGTAGATCTGGTGGATCTTGTCTTCGCGGATGAGGTTGCGGATGGCAGGGGTGGGCACCATCACTTCCAGGGCCAGAGCGCGACCCTTGCCGCTGGCCTTGGGGATGAGGGACTGGCAGATGACACCTTCGAGCACCAGGGACAGCTGGGCGCGGATCTGGGGCTGCTGGTAGGCGGGGAACACGTCGATGATGCGGTTGATGGTCTGCACCGTGGAGTTGGTGTGCAGGGTGCCGAAGGTCAAGTGGCCCGTTTCGGCGATGGTCAAGGCGCTTTCGATGGTTTCGAGGTCGCGCAATTCGCCCACCAGCACCACGTCAGGATCCTGGCGCAGGGCCGAGCGGAGCGCCTTCTTGAAGCTGTGGGTATCGGCGTGGATCTCCCGCTGGTTCACCAGGCAGCGCTTGTGCTTGTGGACGTATTCCACAGGGTCTTCGATGGTGAGAATGTGCAGGGGTTCCCGCTCGTTGATGTAGTCGATCATGGCGGCGAGGGTGGTGGATTTGCCCGAACCCGTGACGCCCGTCACCAGGATCAGTCCCCGGGGTTTCTCGCAGAGGGTGCTGGCCACCGGCGGCAGACCCAGCACTTCGAAGCTGCGGATGTTCTCGGGGATGGTTCGGAAAGCGCCTGCGGTGGCGCCCCGCTGGTTGAAGACATTGGCGCGGAAGCGGGACACCCCCTGCAGACCGAAGGAGAAATCCACTTCCAGATCCTCTTCCAGACGATGCTTCTGCTGGTCCGTCATCACGCTGTAGCAGAGCCAGCGCGTCTGGGAGGCATCCAGGGGCGGCAGCTTGAGGGGCACCATGCGCGAATCGATGCGGATCTGCGGCGCGGAATCCGTGGTGATGTGGAGGTCGGTGCCGCCGTACTCCACCATGGTCTTGAGCAACTGCTGGAGAGAAACGACGTAATGATTACTGTTCTCAGCCATTGAGGCCTCCCTCAGAGCACGGTTTCGCGCACGATTTCTTCGATGTTGGTGACGCCGTCCAGAACTTTTCGGCACCCTGAGCGCCGAAGTGTAATCATGCCTTCCTTGATGGCCTGATCCCGCAATTCCATGGCGCTGGCCCCCGTGAGAATCATGTCCCGCAGGGTTTCGGACATCTCCAGCACTTCGTAGAGGCCCACGCGGCCCTTGAAGCCCTTGTGGCTGCAGGTTTCACAGCCCATGCCCTTCATCACCGTGATGCCCTTTTTCACTTCGGCTTCGGTGAATCCGATCTTGAGCAGGGCTTCGGGCGGGGGCTGATGGGGATCCGGGGCCTTGCACTTGGCGCAGACGCGCCTCACCAGGCGCTGGGCACAGATGATGTTCACGGAAGTGGCCACCAGGAAAGGCTCCACGCCCATGTTCATGAGACGGCTGATGGTGGAGGGGGCATCGTTGGTGTGTAGCGTCGACAGCACCAAGTGGCCCGTGAGGGAGGCCTTGATGGCGATTTCGGCGGTTTCGAAATCGCGGATCTCGCCCACCAGGATGATGTTGGGATCCTGGCGCAGGAAGGAGCGCAGGGCCGCCGCGAAGTTCAGGCCGATCTGTTCCTTCATCTGCACCTGGTTGATGCCCGCAAAATTGAATTCCACGGGATCTTCCGCCGTCATGATGTTCACGTCGGTCTTGTTGAGCTTGGAGATGGAGGAGTAGAGAGTGTTGGTCTTGCCGGACCCGGTGGGCCCCGTCACCAGCACCATGCCGTAGGGCTTCTCGATCTGGCGGTCCCATTGCACAAGGCTTTCCGGCTCGAAGCCCAGCTTGGTGAGATCCAGCATGAGCTTGTCGCTATCCAGCAGCCGCAGCACGATCTTTTCGCCGAAGAGCGTGGGCAGGATGGATACGCGGTAGTCGATGACCTTCTGCTGCCCGCCCAGATTGACCCGCAGCTTGATGCGACCGTCCTGGGGCAGCCGCTTTTCCGCGATGTTGAGCTTGGCCAGGATCTTGATGCGGGAGGTGACCGGATCTTTCAGCTTGATGTTGGGCCGCATCACTTCGGTGAGCAGACCATCGATGCGGAACCGGATGCGCAGGAGCTTCTCGTAGGGCTCGATGTGGATATCCGAGGCGCCTTTGCGAATGGCCTCCACCAGTACGGTATTCACCAGGCGGACCACGGGCGCTTCTTCGCCGCCTTTCGCCAGGGCCGCGGCATTGATGTTTTCTTCTTCCGTGAAGGTTTCGTACTCGGTGTCCTCGTCGCTCAGTTCCGCTTCCAGATCCTTCAGATCCAGGGCCTCGCCGGCCGCTTCGTCGAACGCGGCTGCATTGAACTGCGTCGCCTGGCCGGAGGCTTCGGGAGCTGCGCTCTGGCCCTTCTTGGAGGAGTAGAGGTCTTCCCGGAGCCGAAGGCCGCTGGAGCCACCGTAGTAGCGTTCAATGCCTCGGGTCAGGCCCATTTCCGAGGCCACCACGGGGTCGATGTTGTAGCCCGTGTGGAAGCGCACATCGTCCATGGCGAAGATGTCCGTGGGATCGGACATGGCCAGGGTGAGCACGTTGCCGGAACGCTGAAGGGGCAGCACCTTGTGCTTGTTGGCCAGTTCCGCGGGCACCAGGGCGATGATGGAGGCCTCGATGAGGGGCCACTGGTCCAGATCCGCCGCAGGCACCCCGTACTGCATGCCCAGGAAACTCACGATGTCCTGATCCGAGCAGAAGCCCTGGCGAACGACGATCCCACCGAGCTTTCCGCCTTCGCGTCTCTGTATTTTCAGAGCGTCTTCAAGCTGAGCTTCGGTAATCAGCTGGGCCTTTACGAGCATGTCGCCAAGCTTGGTGGCCAAGGATGCCTCCGGGTTGATGGCCTGAAGTCTATCATCCTGGCCCCTCAGTCAGTATCCTTCATGGCATGTCCTCCTCATCTCCGTCCACCCAGCGCTTGGACAAGGCCCTGGAACTGATCCGGGAAAAGGGGCTTTCGCGCAAGGATCTGGAGCTGCTGGAGGAGATCCTGAAGCTCGACGCCTCCGATCTCGCGCCCATGTTCCGGGCGGATTCCGATACGCCAGTTCGGCCCGAAGAATACCCGCTGGCGGCCAGACTGCGGCGATCCTTCGGCCTGCTGCTGGCCTTCCTGAGCACCTTTTCCGATCGGCGCCTGGGGGAGATCCGCTCTGCCATGGGGCAGGTGATCCTTCACAGCCTGGCTCATCTGGAAGCCATGGCCGAAGCCGCTCGGCGGGAAGCCTCCAGCCATCGCCAGGAACCCGAATGGGTGGTGGGCCTGCTGGATCTCATCGCCAGCCTCCGAGCCATGTCCTCCAGCCTTGTTTCGGAGGATGGCGCCTGGTTGACCGAGCATTGGGCCGGGTTCCTGCAACAGAATCGTGAGCATTTCAGGGGCATCCTGTCGGCCATGGGCCAGGAATCCGAGCGCTCCTCGGAATGGCGAGGGCGTCTCAACCAGCAGATCAAGGCCCTGAACAGCGCCTTGCAGAACAATTCAGGGCGGCCCCTGGAACAGATCCGCCGCCTGGAGGCCATGCTCACCAGCGCCTTGCCTGAAGCCACTCGCACCCACGCCGAGCCGCTGCTGCTGGTGCAGTGCGTCATCGCCAGCCTGCGCATGAACCTGGCCCGGCCCCTGGATCGCGGCGTCCACTGGCCGGGTATCGAGAACGTGCGCGGCAGCCTGCACTGGCTCTGGAATCACCTGGGCTGGTCCCTTCCCCGCGTGGGCAAGGCTTTTTTCGAGGAGCGCCTGCCCTTGGGGGTGCGGGATCTGCTTAAGCAGTTGCGCCGCTCCAATCCTTCGGCCTTCCGCATCGTGGCCCGGGCCTTGGCCAGCCACCTGACGCTGGTGAGCCTGGTGGAAGGCATGGAGCCTGCGGTCAATGCGTCGGTTTCCGAGCGCTACGCCGCCGTGCCGGTGTTCTTCGTGGTGGAATCGGAACTTGGGCGGCTGGCGGAGCGGGTCTATCATCCACGCATCGCCGAAGCTCTGCCGGAGGGCAACGACGAGGAACGGCTGCTGCTGAGCGCTTTCCTGCGCCAAGCGGTGCTGGCCCTGGTGCAGGACCAGGCCACCATCCGAGGGCTGCTCCAGCAAGCTCTGGTCAACCAGGACGGCGATCAGCTGGCCAGCAGCCTGGATAATCTTCGGGCACTCCTGCTTTCCCATCAGCGCCAGCTCATGGCCGATCTCGTGGGCCTCTTTTCGCCGGAGCTGCGCCTTCGACTTTTCCCCGATTCCCCTTCGCTCACGGAAGAAGGCGACCGCCTGCGTCAGCGCCTGCACCGGCTCTGGGAGTACCTGGATCCCGCCCTCCAGGACATTCGCCTGCACCTTGAGCTGATGGATTTGCCTCGCCTCGCGCTGTCCCTCGGCCAGGTACAGAACCAGTTGGCCTCCTTCCGGCGCAGCCCGGAGTTCCTGCTGATCCGCAACCAGGATCGCCAGGAACTGGATCGCCTCACACAGCAGATGATGCGCCTGCTGGATCGGCCCGAGGATCTGAGCGCAGCCCTGCGCGAAGGGGCGGATCTGGCCGAAGAGCTGCTGAGATTCCTGGATGTCTTCCTGCTCCGCATCAACGCGCGCGTGCCGCTGATCCGCCTGGATCTCACCACCGCTCGCGAAGCGCGCCAGGTGGGCCTGGAGGTCGGCGAGCTGGCGCTGGGTTCCCAGGAGCGCACTCGCGCGGCCCACAAGCTCATCCAGGTGGCCAAACACCTGGGCGTGCGCGATGCCCAGACCACCCATCTGCTCAAGCGTTGGGTGCGGGCGGAGCGAGGAGGTCGAGAGCCTGGCCCTTCCCTCGAGGCGCTGGCTTCCCACCTGGGTCGTCTTTCCTCGCGCCTTGAAGCGGCCATGGGGTGATGCGCCATGTCTACGCTTTTCTGGATCGGCATCCATCCCTCGGAACGGGAACCCCAGTTGCGAGCGGCGCTGGCCAAAGCGGGCTTCCGATGGGAAGCGGGAGCTGGGCGTGGAACCTGCCTGCTGGTGGTGGATCGCCCTGATCCCAGGTACATTCCGAGCTCGGCCCTGGAGATTCTGTGGTGGGTGAAGGACGCCACTCCCGAGGAAGCCAGCGAAGTGCTGGCGCGCCGTCCTGGTTGGGTGCTGCGTCAATCCATGCCCCTGGAATCGGCGCTCACGGCGCTGCAGCACGTGCGAGATCGGGATCTGGGCAGCGAAGGCTGGCTGCGCCAGATGCTCCATCTCGCCACGTTGGATGAACTGCTGAGGCTCGTGCTGGTGCGGGCGGAGCAGCTCTCCGGCGCCGAGGGCGGTGCCATCTGGGTGCGTCAGGATGACATTCTCTACCAGCGTTGCGGGGAAGGTTTCGCCGAGGCGCCGCTGAGCCTGCAGGAAGCGGAATGCCTCGTACGCGAAGGGCGCGCCTGGCCCATCTGTCCTGATTCGCGCATGGGCATCCTGCGCCTCAAGAATCCCAAGGGCGATCCCACACCCTCCCTGGCCTGGATCCAGGACGTGAAGGATCTGCTCGTCAACGCATGGAACCTCGAACAGAGCCAAGCCCTTTCCTTCCGCGACGACCTCACCGTGGCGCTCAATCGTCGCGCCCTGGAGGTCGATCTGCCTCGCATCATCCGCGAGGCCGCGGCCCGCAATGATTCCGTGGCCCTCCTTTTCCTGGACGTGGACAATCTCAAGCTCCTTAACAGCCGCTTCGGCCATCCAGTCGGAAGCAAGGTGCTGAGTTATGTGGCTATGGAGGCCCAGCGCACCATCCGTGCCCAGGATCGCCTGTACCGCTACGGAGGCGACGAATTCTGCGTGGTCATATCCGGCACCTCGGTACTCGGTGCAGGCAAGATGGGCGATCGACTGGTGCAGTGCCTTGCGGAGCGCGCCATGCGGATTGGGGAGACGGAAGTGCCCGTCTCCGTTAGCATTGGAATTGCGGTGTATCCCTTCCACGCCGATGGTGCCGAACAACTGGTGGAACAGGCCGATCGGGCGCTGTTCCGCGCGAAATCGGAAGGCAAAGGCCGAGTGGTGGTGGCTTGAAGGGCATCAAAAAATCAGCACGAAGAAAAGCAATAAACAGGATGGTGGGATGGACAGGTTGAGAAGGAAGGGTAGGTGGGGAAGTATCAGTTGCCTTTTCCTTTTTCCTGTTGATCCGGTGATTTTCAGGAGGCTGCCTTGGCTCATTTCAGTGTGCTGACCGCTGGAAAACTCGAAGCTTTCTGGCTCTGGATGAACCAGACCGGCTGGATGAAGCTGCAACGGCTTGTGGTCGTGCTGATGATCTGCATGGCGCTGCTCTGGATCGTGCGGCTCATCGGCCGTGCCGTGCGTCGCGCGGTGGATGATGGCAACAACGACGTGACCTCCGATGCCGAACGCCGTGCCGATACGCTGGGCTCGGTCCTCAATCAACTGGCCTGGGTTCTGGCCGCGGCCTTCTTCGTGCTGACCACCCTTCAGGAATTCGGCGTGAATGTGGGACCGCTCATGGCGGGCGCGGGCATCGCAGGCGTGGCGCTGGGGTTCGGCGCCCAGAGCCTGGTGAAGGACTGGATTTCGGGATTCTTCATCCTGCTGGAAAACCAGTTTGGGGTTGGCGACATCATCAGCGTGGACACGGGCCATACGGGCACGGTGGAGCGCATGACGTTGCGCATCACGCAACTGCGGGATGCCGAAGGCAGGGCTCACTACCTTCCCAACGGCAGCATCAGCAAGGTGGTGGTGTTGTCCAAGGATTTCGCCCGCACGCAGGTGGATGTGGTGGTGCCGCTGGACGCCGATGTGGATCAGGCCATGGAGATGCTTCGGGCCGTGGGTCGCAAACTGGCGGAGGAAAGGCCCGATCTCGTTCTGGAGCCCACCGAAGTACTGGGGGTCCACTCCTTCGATGGCAGCGGCATTGTGCTGCGCACCCTGACCAAAGTGGGCCCTGGAAAGCAGTGGGAAGTGGGCCGAGAACTGCGTCTGCGCTACCTCCTGGCCATGCGTGGCGCAGGGCTCACGGTGCCGTTGCCCGAGAGCATCGTCCACCATCGCTCGATTCCCTTGGAAGCGGTGAAGTAGGTGCCGCATCCCTGATCCATCCAGACCAATTCTTCAGGAGCCTCCATGGGCGATCCTCTCTTTTGGCACCGTTTGCAGTTCGGCTTCACCATCACCTTCCACTACCTCTTTCCCCAGCTCACCATGGGCCTGGCGCTGCTCATCGTGGTGTTCAAAGGGCTGGGGCTGCGCACGGGCAACGAGGCCTATCACGATCTGGCGCGGTTCTGGATCAAGGTGTTCGGCGTCAGCTTTGCCGTGGGCGTGGTGACGGGCATTCCCATGGAGTTCCAGTTCGGCACCAACTGGGCCGCCTTCAGCCGTCAGACCGGCGGCGTCATCGGGCAGACCTTGGCCATGGAAGGCATGTTCGCCTTCTTCCTGGAGAGCACGTTCCTGGGCCTTCTGCTTTGGGGCGAAAAAAAGCTCGGCCCGCGTGGGCATTTCCTGGTGGCGGTGGCGCTTCTGGTGGGGAGCTGGCTTTCGGGCTTCTTCATCATCGTCACCAACGCGTTCATGCAGCATCCCGTGGGCTACACCTTGGCCAGGGACGGCAGCCTGCAACTGGCCAGCTTCTGGCACTACGTGCTGAATCCCTGGGCCCACGTGCAGTACGTCCACAACATGATGGGCGCGGTGGTCACAGGCGCTTTCGTGGTGACGGCGGTGGGTGCGTACTGGGCGCTGAAGGGGCTGCATCCGGAACACGCGCGACTGAACCTGCGGGTGGGCGTGTTCGCGGGCCTCGTCGGGGCGCTGCTGGTGGCCTTTCCCACCGGGGACCTGCAGGCCAAGATGGTGGCCAAGCATCAGCCCGTCTCGCTGGCGGCCATGGAGGGGCGCTTCGAGAGCGGCCCCAAGGCGGCGCTGAACCTCATCGGCCAGCCCGATGTGGAAGCCCGCAAACTCGACAATCCCGTTCGCCTGCCCGGCATCCTCAGCGTCATCGCCTTCGGTTCCTTCTCCAGCGAGGTGAAGGGCCTCGACGCCTATCCCACGGACCAGTGGCCCACCAACATTGAGCTTCTGTACTACAGCTTCCGCATCATGGTGGGGTTGGGCACCTTCTTCATCCTGCTCATGGCTCTGGCGGCCTGGCAGACCCGCAAACAGCGTCTGGAGCGGTCTCGCTGGCTGTTGTGGGCGCTGATGCTGGCCTTTCCTTTTCCCTTCATCGCCAACACTGCCGGGTGGGTGGTATCGGAAATGGGGCGACAGCCCTGGCTGGTGTACGGCCTGATCCGCACCTCCGAAGGCGCGAGCCGCGTGGTGCATTCGGGCCAAACCGTGTTCACCACGTTGGGATTTGCAGGGTTGTACGTGGTGTTGGGTCTGCTCTTTGTCTTTCTGGTGGGCCGGGAGGTGTCCCATGGCCCCGCAGCCCTGAAGCATTAGGAGGCGACCATGCAGGGGATCTGGTTTGGTGTGGTGTCGGTGATGCTGGCCTTCTATGTGGTGCTGGACGGCTTCGATTTCGGGGCGGGAGGCCTGCATCTCTTCGTGGCGAAGACCAATGACGAGCGGCGCGCCGTGCTGGGGGCCATCGGGCCCCTGTGGGACGGCAACGAAGTGTGGTTGCTGGCGGCGGGAGGCACCCTGTTGATGACCTTCCCGCCGGTGCTTACCGCGGGACTGTCAGGCTTCTACCTGGCCATCTTCGTGGTGCTCTGGCTGCTGCTGCTCCGGGGCATTTCCATCGAATTCCGCAGCCACGTGCAGGATGGGCTGTGGCGGGCCTTCTGGGATGCCACTTTCGCCTTCAGCAGTCTGCTATTGCCCGTGCTGCTGGGCGCGGCCCTGGGCAACGTGGTGCGCGGCGTGCCGGTGGACGCCCACGGCGAATTCAACATCCCCCTCTTCACCCATTTCTCCACCTCGAATCCTGTGGGCATTCTCGACTGGTACACGATCCTCATGGGCCTCTTCGCGCTGGTGACGCTGCTGGGCCATGGCGCACTATTCCTGATCTGGAAAACCCAGGGCCCCGTTCAGGATCGAAGCCGTCGGGCGGCGCGGCCTCTGTGGGCAATCGTGACCTTGCTGTGGATACTCACCACGGTCGGCACGGGATGGGTGCAGCCGGTCTTGTTCAAGGCTTTCCTGCATTCGCCTCTGGCCTGGGGCCTCATGGCCGTGAGCCTCGCTGGCTGGGCGGCCATCGGGCTAGGGTTTGCTCGCTCCCGTCCGCTCCAGGCTTTCCTGGGCTCCTCCGCCTTCATCGTGGGACTGCTGGCGACCACCGCCGCCTGCCTCTTCCCCGTAATGCTGCGCTCCACGCTGAACGCGGACTGGTCCCTCACCGCTCACAACGCCAGTTCTGCGGCCTACGGCCTGAAAGCCGGAATGGGTTGGTGGATCGTGGCCTTCCCGCTGGTGCTGGGCTACTTCGCCTTCCTGTTCTGGATGCATCGAGGCAAGGTGAGCGTTCCGCCGGAGGGCGAAGGATACTGAACGTTTCGACCTGTTTTTTTCTGTTCGTTGCGTGCGAGATTATTATGACTGGTCATTTGATGCTTGTGCCCACGCCCATCGGCAATTTGGGCGATCTCACGCAGCGGGCGGCGGAAGCCCTTTCGGAATGCGACCTGGTGGCCTGCGAGGACACGCGGCGCACAGGGGGCCTGCTCAAACATCTGGGGCTCGAAAAGCCCCTGCTGCGCTTCGACGACCATGCCTCCCAGAGCGCCCAGGAACAGGTGCTGGCGAGCCTTGCGCAAGGGCGGACCGTGGCCTACTGCTCCGATGCGGGCATGCCGGGCATCAACGATCCGGGCTTCGAATTGGCGCGCATGGCTCGCGAAGCCGGAGCCAAGGTCACGGTGCTGCCGGGGCCTTCCGCCGTCACCCTGGCGGTGGTGGCATCGGGTCTGCCCAGCCACGCCTTCGGCTTCATGGGCTACGTGCCCAGCCGCAGCGAGCCTCGGCGCACGTTTCTGCAAAAGCTGGCAGGGCGTGAAGACACCACCGTGGTCTTCGAAACGCCGCACCGCATCCACGACACCTTGAGCGATCTCGTCGAGCTGTTGCCGGACCGGGAAATGGCGCTGGGCCGGGAGCTGACCAAGCTGCACGAAACGTGGTACCGCGGGGTGCCCGCCGAGGTGCAGGCCCAGTTGGGCAGCGAGCATCGGGGCGAAATGGTGCTGGTCATCGCCGGGGCCGCCGCCAAGCGCCTGCTGAGCGAAACCGAGGCCCCGGAATGGGGCGGAACCTTGCCTGACTGGGCCACCCGCTACCTGGAGGCCGCCCGCGAAGGAGGCCTCACCCTGCGCGAGGCCATCAAGCCCCTGAGCCGACATCTGGGGGTTTCAGCTTCGGAGCTTTATCGGCGAGTGGCGGAAGGGTAGCAACGGATCCATTGCCTCTGGCCTTCGGCCTTCAATCCAGTAGTTCCAGCACGGTGGCCACGGCCTCTTCGATCTGCGCGGCAGTGGCGGCCAGGGGAGGAAGCAGGTAGAGGCAGGAGCCCATGGGGCG
Organism: Bacillota bacterium; assembly: GCA_021287085.1. Lineage (GTDB taxonomy): Bacteria > Acidobacteriota > Holophagae > Holophagales > Holophagaceae > JAYREN01. The sequence goes on from JAJTBC010000045.1 coordinate 46,571, forward strand.
CACCAGCAGGCCTTTTTCCAGGGCGCGGCGATGGAGGCTCCAACCAAAGCGCCTTTCGGGCGAATGAGGCTGGCCGGTGGCGGGATCCACCATCTGGCAGGCTGCCACCGTACCCAAGGTGCGGGCGCGACGCACGGCAGGATGAGCGGCGAGAGGGCCCCAGGCCCGGCGCAGGGCGTCGCTCAAGGTTTGGGCCCGTTCCAGGACGGGTTCGTCGTCGAAGAGCGCGAGGCTGGCCACGGCCACGGCGCAAGCGGTGGCGTTGGCCGTGTAGGTGTGGCCGTGGAAGAAGGTGCGATCCATGTCGCCCCAGAACTGGGCGTACACGGCTTCGGTGGTCCAGGTGAGAGCCAGTGGCAGCAGACCCCCCGTAAGGCCTTTGGAAAGGCACAGGAAATCCGGTTGGATGCGCGCTTGTTCCAGGGCCAGGAAGGTGCCCGTGCGTCCGAAGCCCGTCATGACTTCATCCAGGATCAGGTACACGCCGTGGCGATCGCATTGCGTACGGATTTCCTGGAGCAGTTCTGGCGCCCAGAAGCGCATGCCCCCTGCGCCCTGGATGAGCGGTTCCGCCACGAAGGCGGCTAATTTCTCGCCATGGGCGCGGAAGTACGCGATGACGTTCTGGCGGGCGGCCTCCAGCCAAGCGGGATCAGTGTTCTCGGGAACCAGCTCCC